>JBEKBK010000074.1:0-21733 GCA_050015435.1 Bryobacteraceae bacterium | reverse complement strand
AACCGCACGCATCACCACTATCCTCGGCTATCCCACCCGCAGGCTCGCTCAGGTGGCCTGATCGGAAAATTTCAAATATGTTTGGCTAGGATATAGAATCAATGCTCGACCTGTCGTCTGGCGATCCGCTGATCAAGGCCTATCTCAGCGACATCCAGCGCCTCAAAGACCAGCACATCTCGCATGAGCTGGGAATGAGGGGACCATTCCAGAATCTTCTCGACAAAGCAGCCCGGCGGCGGGGTTGGACGCTGGTCCCAGAGCTCTCCACCTATTCGGGCGGCAAGCGTGTCGTGCCGGACGGAACCGTGCGCGATGAGTTCCGGCTGGCGCGCGGCTGGTGGGAAGCCAAGGACACCTCCGACAAGCTTGCTGCGGAAATCCAGAAAAAGCTCAAGGCTGGATACCCAACCCGGAACACAATATTCGAGGATACCCAGACTGCAGTGCTCTATCAAGATCGAAGTGAGGCGGGCGAGTACGCTTTGCGCGAACCTCCGGCCGTCGCTGATCTGCTGAACCGCTTCTTCTCTCATGACGAGTCTGATGAACGCGAATTCCACCGCGCGATGGACGAGTTCAAGAGCGCATTCCGGATCTCGCTCAATCCCTGCGCGAGCACATCCAGGAGGCGCACCAGAAAAACCGTCCCTTCAAGAAGCCTTCGCTGATTTCCTCGCGCTTTGTCGCGCATCCCTGAATCCCGAGCTCTCCGAAGAAAAGGTCGACGAAATGCTGATCCAGCATTTGTTGACCGAACGGCTAATGCAGCGTCTGTTTCAGACCCCGGAGTTCGTACAGCGCAACGTGATTGCCGCGCAAGTGGAGAAGGTAATCGATGCGCTGGCCTCGGGCAACTTCTCGAAGGCGGAGTTTCTGCGAAAGCTCGATCCCTACTACAAGGCCATCGAGAAAGCAGGCGCTGATTTGAGCCATTTCACGGAAAAGCAGGATTTCCTGAATTCGGTCTATGAGCAGTTCTTTCAGCGCTTTTCGCCGGATATCGCGGACACGCACGGCATTGTCTACACTCCGCGGGAGATCGTTGATTACAGTGCAGCTCGGTCGAGCGGGCGCTGAAAGAGGAGTTCGGATACACGTTGGCGTCACCGGCGGTTGTGATTCTCGACCCCTGCACGGGAACCGGGAATTTCATCGTGAATCTGATTGCGCGCATGCCAGGGAAGGCCCTGGCAGAGGCCTATCGCAACCGGCTGTTTGCCAATGAGGTCATGCTGATGCCGTACTACGTCGCGAGCCTGAACATCGAGCATGTCTACTACGAACGCATGAAACAGTACGAACCGTTTCAGGGCTTGTGCTTCGTGGACACTCTCGACATGGCGGAGGCTCGCCAGATCGGCCTGTTCACTCCGGCGAACACAGAGCGCGTCGAGCGGGAGAAGAAGGCTGCGATCACTGTGATCATCGGAAACCCGCCGTACAACGTGGGGCAGAAGAGCGAGAACGACAACAACAGGAATCGCAAGTATAAGGAGGCCGACGGACGGATTCGAGACACTTACGCGAAAGACTCCAAGGCGACCAATAAAAACTCGCTGTCCGATATGTACGTCAAGTTCTTCCGTTGGGCCACCGACCGGCTGGAGGGGCGCGACGGGATCGTGTGCTTCGTCTCAAACGACAGCTTTGTGGATCAGATTGCCTTCGATGGGATGCGCAAGCATCTCGTTCAAGATTTTCAACACATCGATCACCTCGACCTCCACGGAAACGTCCGGCGCAATCCGAAATTGTCCGGCACCACGCACAACGTGTTCGGGATTCAGGTGGGCGTCGGGATCACGCTCGGGGTGCGGAAGAAAGGCGCCTCCGCGCGGCTGCGCTACCATCGTGTGCCCGAGATGTGGCGCAAACGTGAGAAGTTGGATTTTCTAGCCAAAGGCGCCATCCCATGGGAGACGATCGTTCCCCACGCGGATAACAACTGGATCGTTCTGGAACACGCGAGCGAGTACAGCGACTTCTCGCCGATGGAGGCAATGTTCGAGATCCATACCGCTGGACTGCAGACCAATCGCGATGACACGGTTTATGACTGGAACCGCGAGCTGCTGCTCGCCCGAATGAATCGCTTTACATCTTATTACAACGCGGAGGTCCACCGCCATAGGGCGGACCCACAAGCCGATTGGCCAGATCGCATCAAGTGGAGCAGTCGTCTTAAACAGGCTCTGGCGGGTGGGCAGCTTATCAACTTTGATTCGCGAAAGGCGCGGCAAGCTCTATATCGGCCGTTTGCGCAAAAGTGGCTATATTTCGACGGTATCGTAAATCACCGCGTCTACCAGTGGCCGAAAATAGGCGGCGCCGTGATCTGGGTGAAGACAGGGGTCGACTGGCCATGCTTTGCGCTAATGTCAGAATTGATTTGCGACCACCTGCCCCAAGGCGGATCGCAGTGCTTCCCTGTCTCCCACCTCAAAGATTCCGCCATCAACCAATTCCGCCAGCATTACTCCGACCAATCCATCAGCAAGGAAGACATCTTCCACTACATCTACGCGCTGCTGCATCATCCCGGCTACCGCGAGCGCTACGCCGCGAATCTCAAGCGCGAACTGCCGAGGATTCCGTTCGCTCCCGATTTCGTCGCGTTCGCCACAGCCGGGAGGGAACTCGCGCGCCTCCACGTCGGCTATGAGTCGCTCGATCCGTGGCCGCTGGAGTTCGTCGAGAACAAGGGCGTTCCCTACTCGGAGCGTGTCACCAAAATGAAGCTGAGCGCGGACAAGCTGTCGATCCAGGTAAACGAATCGCTATCGCTATCGCTATCCGGGATTCCGCCGGAGACATTCGAATACAGGCTCGGCTCGCGGTCGGCGCTTGAGTGGATTATCGACCAGTATCAGGTGAAGGGTGAGTCGGATCCGAACCGCGAAGACGACCCCGGATACATCGTCCGGCTGGTTGGCCAAGTCGTCCGCGTGAGCGTTGCCACGGTGGAGATCGTTAAGAGTCTCCCCGATTTCCAATAGTTGGTTCTTGTGAGATTATTCGGACATGGCAAGGCTCACGTTGAATGTCGATGCCCGCGTAGTCGCGCGCGCGAAGCAATACGCGAAACGGCGAGGACTCTCCATATCGAAGATGGTCGAAGCCTATCTTGCCGTGGTCGCTGAGCTGCCTTCTCCGGCCAGGGGCGCGCCAGTTCTGCATTCTGCGGGGAGTTCTCAAGCATGCGGACATCGACGCATATGGGAAACATCTCGCGACGAAATACCGATAAGAGGAATCCTCAATTCTGGATCAGCACACAAAGGCTCGCGGGAGTAGTCATACCCTTGTCCGCAAGCAGCGCGATCGCGCGTCCGGGGAAAGCTGCGCTGTGCTCGAAAGTCTTGGTGCAGGACTGGATCAACTTGATGACATAGCTGGCGTCGAAAGCAGCCTTGTGGAAGCCCGCCAGGCCAATCAGCAGAGTCCGCGTGACCGCGAAGTGGGCCACCATCAGCATATATTGAGCAGCGATCGGCGAGGGAACCCGATCGTGGCGGAGCCGCTGGTTGCTTTCCGGAAGCCCGAACGGGAACAGAGTTCGGTGGGCATAGTTGACCAGGTAATGCTCCAGAATGTGTTCGTGGCGGCTCATAAACGGCAAATAGTATAGAGAGTACGCCTCGGCATAACGGAACCCGATTTCCTCTCTGGTCGACTTCGACGTCCATTCGATGCCGTTCATGAACTCCCGATAGCATTCGAGAAAACGGCGCGGATTGAAGTCTGAGCTGATACGGGCGACGATCAGCTCTAATATCGCCTCAAGCTGAGTCGCCGGATCGGCTCGGCCCTCGGCGACCGCCGGCGGACCCAGGCCGCATGCGCATCCCACCATGAGAAGACGTTTCCAGACGGGATAGGAGCGGTCTTGCAGCAGAGAAATGACAACGCGGCGAATCTTCCGAAACTCCGTCACGCTGGAATTCTCAAGCGCCGGATAGTTTCCGGGGCGGACGGAGCCCTCTTCGAACGCCTCGTCCGCGAAATCAATCGGCCTGGGGTCCAGGAGAACCACTCTGGCTGCTTCTGGGCAAGACAGATCCAAAGATTGGTGCAACGCGTCGTCCACCCTATTCATGACGCGCGGATACGTCGCGCACATATTTGAGAGGTACTCCTCGCCCAGCCGCTTTTGTATCGAACACAGGCCATCGGCCAGGAACGGGCACGCCGCGCCGTCGAGTGCAATCTTGGCGTAATCGTCGTCGTTTGTACTTTGCTCGTTAATCGTGATGAGACTATGCAATGAAGGTCCCAAATCCGAATCGGAACAGGCGCGGTATTTGTCGTAGGTTGAATGGTCGACGTGAACATTCCAACCAATGCAGCAGGTATCCTCGCAGGCAGAACCGATGCAGCGGAAAGCGTCAAGATAGCCCGGGCGGAGCACTCTCGCCGGTTTCATCGATTGAGCATAGCATCGGCTCTGTTCACCGCCGGAAGCCGTGCCCCTTGTATGTTAGGGTCCGACTGTAATAAAATTCGGGCCGGGGCCTAAACATGCTTAACCAAACACACACACCGAAAAGTCCGTTACTTTTGGCCGTGCTCGTCTCCGTCACGACGCAGATATGGGGCCAAGCCGCGGGCCAGCCTTCGACCGCGAATGGCGAATGGCCTTATTACACCGCTGACGCAAGGGGCAGCAAATACTCGCCGCTCGATCAGATCAACGCTTCCAACTTCAACAAGCTGGAAGTTGCGTGGCGCTTCAAGACCGACAGCCTCGGTACGCGGCCCGAATACAAGTTAGAGGGCACGCCGCTGATGGTCAAAGGGAAGATCTATACGACCGCCGGCACCCGCCGCGATGTCATCTCGCTGGACGCGAAGACGGGCGAGCTTCTCTGGGTATTCAGCTTCAAGGAAGGGCGGCGCGCTGCGATCGCGCCCCGGCAGCTTTCCGGACGCGGCCTCTCTTATTGGACCGACGGCAAGGGCGATGAGCGGATTCTATACTCGACGACGGGCTATCGGCTGGTCGAGCTCAATGCCAAAAATGGCGCGCTCATCAGCTCGTTTGGCAAAGATGGGATGGTCGACATGAAGATTGGGGCCGTGACCGGCCTCAACAAGCAGATCGACCTGGAAACCGGCGAGATCGGCATCCATGCCACGCCCACCGTCGTAAAGGACGTGGTGATCGTCGGCTCATCGTTCAAGGAAGGGACGCAGCCGGTCACGCACAACAACACCAAGGGAATGGTCAGCGCGTTCGACGTGCGCACCGGCAAGAAGCTGTGGCAGTTCAATACGATTCCGAAACCGGGCGAGTTCGGCTATAACACCTGGCTGAATGACTCGGCCGAAGTCAATGGCAACGCCGGCGTCTGGACTCAAATCACTGCGGACGAAGATCTCGGACTCGTGTATCTGGCCGTGGAAGATCCGACGTCGGACCAATACGGCGGCCATCGGCCGGGGAACAATCTTTTCGCGGATAGCATCGTTTGCGTCGATCTCAAGACCGGCGTGAGGAAGTGGCACTATCAGGTGGTCCATCACCCCATGTGGGACTACGATCTCTCATCCGCGCCGCTTCTGGCCGACATCAACGTGAACGGCAAGGCGATCAAAGCGGTGGCGGTGCCGAGCAAGGAAGCCTTCTTGTACGTCTTCGATCGCGTGACCGGGCAGCCCGTGTGGCCGATAGAAGAACGGCCGGTGCCGAAGGGCGACGTGCCGGGCGAGTGGTATTCGCCGACGCAACCGTTCCCCACCAAGCCGCCGGCTTACGCCCGTCAGTCGATCAACGAGGATGAACTGATCAACTTCACGCCGGAGCTGCGTGCGGAAGCGCTGGAGCGCGTCAAGATGTACCGGCTGGGACCCATGTTCCTTCCGCCGTCGGTGAGCAAGGTTGAAGGGCCGCTCGCCTCGCTAACCATTGGAACGCTGGGCGGCGGCACGAATTGGCCTGGCGCATCGTACGATCCCGAGCTCCATACAGTGTTCGCGCAAGCAGCGAACGCTGGAGTATCGCCGCTGGGGCTGGTTGAACCGCCTCCTGGATTCTCCGATATTCGATACCTCGCAGGAGTCGCTGGTCGCGAATTCCGGATCAATGACGGACCTGGGTTCGGCAGCGCAGCTGACGCGCCGAAGGTCAGCGAAGCGCAGGCTAAACTAAACGCGATCCTAAAGAAACAGGAACCGGCGGGCGGCGCGCGCACTGCGACGCCGGCGGAAGGTGGCGGCGGCAACGGATTGACGATCGAGGGTCTAACCCTCGTCAAGCCGCCGTACGGCGTGGTCTCTGCCATCAACTTGGATCGCGGGGACCTGGTGTGGCAAGTGCCGCACGGCGACACGCCGGACGTGGTTCGCAATCACCCGAAACTCAAAGGACTCAACATCCCGAAGACCGGGCAACAAGGCAGCGTCGGGTTGATGGTTACGAAGACGCTTGTCATCCTCGGTGATCCTCAGCTCACGACCACGCCGGAGCATCCGCGCGGAGCTATGTTGAGAGCCTACGACAAGGCCACGGGACAGCAAGTGGGAGCGGTGTGGATGCCGGCCCCGCAAAGCGGATCGCCGATGACCTACGCGGTGGATGGTAAACAGTACATCATCGTCGCGGTGAGCGGAGGTTCGTACTCCGGCGAGTACATCGCTTTCAGCCTCCCTTCGGGGGACTAAGGCGCGCCACAACCAACTTGAGCATTAGAGCGGGCCGGCCAAGACCGGCCCGTTTTTGCGTTTGGTGATACATTGGAAGTACGGACTTCCTGATGGTCAAGAAACTTACCCGGCATGGAAACAGCTTGGCGCTGGTGATTGATCGCCCGATTCTGGATCTCCTCAAGATCGATCCGGAAACGCCGCTCGATGTCAGTACCGACGGGAAGCAACTGATCATTAAACCGGCGAAGCCATCCAGCCGGAGGAAGAAATTCGAAGCAGCCCAGGAATGGGCCCACAATCGATACGGTAAGGCGTTTCAGAAGCTCGCCGAATAAGCGCGAAACCGAACTTAGTGGATACTTCAAATGAAGGGGACCCATGGCCGCTGAAAACCTTGCAGATGTTATCGGCTCACTGACGCCAGCGGAGCGGGAGTCTGTCAGACAGTTCGCGGATTTCCTAATGGGAAAGCGATCGTCCTCTCCCGCCTTACCTTTTCTCACGGCGGTTGACGAGTTCATCGATCAACACCCGGAATTGCTGCGCCGTCTGGCTCAGTGACTTTCTATCCGGATGTGGGGTGGCCAATCCTGGCCGCAAGCCGGCTTTCCAGCCGGCCTATTCTTCTGGCAGCCAGTCACGATCAGTGCCCTTCGGCTTCGAGAAATCGTTCCGCTTCCATGGCCGCCATGCACCCGGCTCCGGCTGCGGTGATCGCTTGCCGATAGGTACGATCCTGGACGTCGCCGGCATGGAACACTCCAGTGACGTTCGTACGAGCGCCGCCGTGGGTGACGATGTAGCCGTCGTGATCCAGGTCAATCTGCCCTTTGAACGGCTTGGTGTTGGGAATGTGCCCGATGGCGACGAAGAACCCGTTGACGTCTTCATCCCAGGTTTTATCCGTCACCAGATTATGTAATTTCACCCCGGTGACTTCGCCCTTGGCCACGTCGTAAATATCTTCGACGACCGTGTTGTTGAGGAACTTGATCTTCGGATTCGCACGCGCCCGCTCCAGCATGATCTTCGACGCCCTGAAATGCTCTCGCCGATGGACCAGGATGATCTCAGATCCAAACCGCGTCAGGAAGTTCGCCTCTTCCATCGCGGAGTCGCCCCCGCCGATCACCATGATCTTGCAGTTACGATAAAACGCTCCGTCGCACGTGGCGCAGGAGCTTACGCCGCGTCCGATGAGCTTCTGTTCGTTGGGCAGTCCTAGCCATCGGGCCGACGCGCCGGAGGCGATGATCAGGGTCAGGGTCTCGAGCCATTCGCCGTCGATATTCAAGCGGAATGGCCGCTGCGACAGGTCGGCTTCGGCGACCGTACCATGCATGTATTCGGCGCCGAAAGCTTCAGCCTGCTTTTTCATGTTTTCGACGAGATCGGGACCGTTAATGCCTTCTGGAAACCCCGGGAAATTCTCCACCAGGGAGGTAATCGAGAGTTGCCCGCCGGGCTCATGTCCAACCACTACAAGGGGTTTGAGGCTGGCGCGGGCCGTATAGATGGCGGCGGTGTTGCCGGCGCAGCCCGAGCCGATAATGATCACGTTGCGCACGGCTCTATGTTAGCAATAGAAAAAAAATGAGCGGCTCACTTCACAAGGTTGTGAGCCGCTCGCCAAGAAAGAGGAGGATATTCAGGCCGTTATAAAATCACGCTCAGGGTGAGCCAGAGTAAGCCCCATATTCCCGCTCGGCTTAAGTTTTTCATCTGCTGGCTGATCTCCTTCGCTGACCAAGAATCTCATGTGTACTGTGCGGCGCGAATGGAGAGAAAGTAAGTGTAGTCCTGTAGCCGACCCTGGTACGACGAGCCACCGGGTTTTTAGTACTTTAAAACCAGAGGGATACGATACGATTTGCGGCGAACGCGGCGACGTAGGCAAAGACCGTCATATAAGCGAACTGCGCGGCGGGCCATTTCCATCCGCCAGTCTCGCGGCGCACTACCGCAATGGTGGACATGCATTGCATTGCGAAGGCGAAAAACACCAGCAGTGCCGCCGCGCCGCCGGGAGTCAGATCATGGTGCACGGCCTGTTGCAAGCTCGACGAGTGCTCGTCGGTGCCCTCCATGCCGTAGATCGTACCCAGCGTGCCAACGATCACCTCGCGAGCCGCCAGCGACGTAAGCAGACCGATGCCGATCTTCCAATTGAAGCCGAGCGGCCGGATCGCAGGCTCGATCACGTGGCCAACCGTTCCCGCGTAACTGTGCTCGATCTCCGGAGGCTTTCCGTGCGAGAACGGCAGGTACAAAAGCAGCCAAACCACGATTGCCACCGCTAGAATCACGGTTCCCGCGCGCCGCAGAAATACCTTGGAACGATCGACCAGGCGCAGCGCGAGCGAGCGTACGGTGGGCCACCGATACGGCGGCATCTCCAGGATGAAGGAGGAACGGCCGCTCTTCAGCACGGTTGATTTGAGCAGCCGCGCAGTGAGAATCGCGGCGACGAACCCGATCACGTACAGCCCGATCAGCGCGATCACCTGATACCACGGGCTGTGCGGAATGAAAGCCGCGATTACCAAAATGTACACCGGCAGACGCGCCGAACACGTCATGAATGGCGCGATGAGGATGGTCGCGATGCGATCGCGCTTGTTCTCAATGGTGCGGGTGGCCATGATGGCGGGAACCGCGCACGCGTAGGCCGAGAGCAGCGGGATGAAGCTCTTGCCTTGCAAGCCGAAGCGCGCCATGGTGCGATCCGCGATCAGCGCCGCGCGAGCGAGGTAGCCGGAATCCTCGAGAATCCCGATGAACAGGAAGAGGAACAGGATTTGAGGAAGGAATTTGATGACGGACCCCACGCCCTTCCAGATTCCATCGACGATCAACGAGCGCAGCGCGTCGTTGTGAATTAACGACCCGATCCACAACCCGGAAAATTCCCGCACGTGGTCGATCCCGTTCATCAGCGGATCGGCCCAGGAGAAAATCGACCTGAACACGGCGATCACCACCAGCACGAAAACAATGGGGCCCAGCACCGGATGAAGAAAGATCCGGTCCAGCCGGCGCGTCCACAACGGCGGGGCCGGTGCATGATACTTGGCCTTGTTTCCGGCGTTCGCCGCCCAGGCCCGGCATTTCGGGATGTCCTGAATCACGGGCAGTTGCATGAGCGGCGCTTTGGCCTTGGCTCCGAGCGTCGTACCCGAAAGAAACTGCAAGACCTTCTCGATCCCCTCGCCCTTAGCGGCGCTCACCAGCGCGACGGGAGCGCTCAATTGCATAGCCAGTTCGGTGGTATCGATGTCGCCCCCGCGGCGCATGAGGTCGTCCGCCATGTTCAGAATTACCAGGGTCGGAAGCCCCAGACTCAGCACTGGCGCGGCCAGCACCAGGTGACGGCTGAGATTGGTGGAATCGAGAATCAGCAGGACGGCGTCGGGCCGCGGCAGATCCTTCATTGTGCCCGCCAGCACGTCGTGCGTCACGCGTTCGTCTTCGGTGCGCGGATTGAGGCTGTAAACGCCAGGCAAATCGACCAGGAATACCTCGCGGCCCGGCTCCAGTTTGGCGCGGCCCATGCGATGCTCCACCGTGACGCCGGGGAAGTTCGCCACTTTCTGGCGCAGCCCGGTCAAACGGTTAAAGAGTGTGGATTTTCCGGAATTGGGCGGACCGATGATCGCAACGATGTGCCGCGCGGTGTTGATGGGAGGCGGAGGAAGCAGCGTTGCAGCGGCGCATCCGTGGCAATCACCCATGGTCGTGACGTTCCTTGTGGCTACCGGAGGATCAGGCGAAGCGCCGTCTCACGCCGTAACGCGACCTCTGACCCATCTACCCGAAAGACCCTTGGATCGCCGCCCGGCGCGGCTTGACCCGGCGTAATCGCGTGGCCGGGGAGAAATCCCATCTCCATGAGCCGCTGCGCGTCATCCTGTGGAAGATCGATCCGTGCGAGCACCGCGGACTCACCGCGCCGGAGCTCCGTCAGATTCTTTGCTCCCGGACCTTTCCGCTGCTGCGGCTTCTTTTTGAAACTCAGTTGCATATTGACTCTCAGTATCCAGTGCCACGCCTTCCGCGTCAAGGTTTAGCCTCCTCAGACTGCGACAACCAGTTGCATCTGGGAGTCCAAACCGGACCTTCCGGCAAACTTCATATTCAGCATACACCATACCGGACCACAATGGTCGGGTATTCATTGAAGGTGGGTCTTTTGGCAGGGAACGGTGGGTCTTGTCACGCAAACGGCTATTTGCTTGACATGTACGGTAGTACCGTACATAATAAGTTAATAGAAGGGTGATATGCTGCTTGTCCGATTTAGGCACAAGGGGATTAAGCAGCTCCACGAAGATGGGAACGCGAAGGCCGTGCGGCCGGCGATGGCCGACAAGCTGCGCAAGCTCCTGTTCGCCCTCGACACTGCCGATTCGCTGGAGCAACTCGGCCGGTTCCCAGGCTGGAAGCTGCATCCATTGAAAGGCGAACTGAAAGGATTATGGAGCCTGACCGTAACGGGAAACTGGCGGCTGATTTTCCGCTACGACGAGCAGATGAACAACGCCGGCGATATTGACTTGATCGATTACCACTAGGAGTTTCGCGATGCCCATGAAGAATCCGCCCCATCCAGGCGACCTGATCAGAACCGAGATCATCGAAGCCCTAGGCCTCAGCATATCGAAGGCGGCGGAGATTCTGAAGGTGCGCCGCGCCACCTTGTCTGATCTTCTGCACGGCAAAGCCGCGCTGACGCCGGAAATGGCCTTGCGCATCGAAAAGGCGTTCGGCCCGGATATGGACCACCTTCTCCGCATGCAACTCGCTTACGACGTGGCAAAAACGCGGGAGCATTCGCGGGATATTTCGATCAAGCGGTACGTCCCGGCCTGAAGGCGGCCTTTGGAAACCGTGGCGGGGGCATGCGACGATGCCTTCATGGCTGTGAGAGCGCTGGAATCAGGAATTCAGAAGCTGTATCACTACGAAACGTTCTGTCCGAAACACCTGGAAGATACACTCGTCCAACAGCAGGTCCACGTTTCAAATCCCCAGCGTTTCAACAATCCCTGGGACTGCTATCCTTGCTTTGACACGACGCGGGTGGCCGATCCTGCCTATAGAGCGAAATGCATAGAAGAGGTGTTCCAGCGATCCGCATTACCAAGCCTTCCTGTGGCCCAGCAACGGTACTATGAGAAAAAGCTGCAGGCAGACAGTCACTTCTTCGCGGAAGTGCTCCAAACGGAATTCAGGGAATCCGTTCGGAACATGATTGTCGACCGGTGGCGGGTCTACTGCCTCACGCCCTATCGCGACAGGCCCCTGATGTGGTCGCACTACTCTGACAAGCACCGAGGCATCTGTCTGGAGTTCGACGCCGCTCAGGCGCTGATTGGTGGCGCATTTCAAGTGAGGTACAGTGACGCCCTACCGGTGTTAGATGTCCTTTCGCTTTCCCCGGAGGTTGTCTTCCAGATTTTCGTGACCAAGTCGCCTGACTGGCGTTACGAGAACGAATACCGAATCTTGGCGCGTGACGGCGGGGCAGACGACGTTCCCCTTGACTTCTGCCGCTTACGAACAATGACTTCCTGCCGCTGCCCCCCAACGCCCTTACTGCGATAATCGCCGGGTGCAGAGCTGATCTCGATCAGGTCATAGCTCTAGTTGAGAAGCATGCCCCGGGCCTGCCGGTAAAACGGGCGGTGCAGGCTCCGGATAAGTATCGCCTGTCTGTTCAGGACTGAAACGGCTCCCGCGTAGCCTCCCGTCGTTACTGGAACAAAGACGATAGCAACCGTGCCCGACGGTGCCCTCGTGCCTGACCGAGTCACAATGGATCTTAGAGATGAACCTCGAACTCACGCCGGTGCTCGGCCAAATCGTCCGCGATCTGCGCGCGGCTGGGTTTCGTGCGCTGGTGACTGGTGGGGCGGTCCGTGATGCTCTCCTTGGAGTCCCTGCGAAGGACGTCGATATCGAGGTGTACGGCATCAGCTACGAACGCCTCGCCGAGTTTCTCGCGAGCTATGGCCGAGTGGACCTGGTCGGCAAGAGCTTCGGTGTGGTGAACTTCACCGGGTCAGGCGGAGCACAGTGTCACTTCAGCGTGCCTCGGCGCGATAGCAAAACCGGGCTAGGACATCGCGATTTTTTGTCCACCTTCGAGGACACCATCACGCCACAAGAGGCCGCGAGCCGGCGCGATTTCACGATCAACGCGCTGGCGTACGATCCGCTCACCGGCGAGGTCCTGGATTTCTTCGGGGGCCGCGAAGATCTTCAAAACCGGCTCCTGCGCGCTACCACGGATGCATTCAAAGAAGATCCGCTGCGGGTACTGCGCGGGATGCAGTTCGTCTGCCGGTTCGATCTCACGCTCGATCCCGCAACTGCCGAGATGTGCAAATCCATCTCCGATCAGTATTCGACGCTGGCGAAGGAACGCATTGCCGAGGAGTTCATGAAATGGGCGGTGAAGAGCACCCGTCCGGGGCTAATCGCGGATTATCTCAACGAGACCGGCTGGCTGCGGCATTTCCCCGAGATCGAGCGCATTCGAGGCGTTCCGCAGGACCCGGAATGGCATCCCGAAGGCGACGTCGGCACGCATACCATGCACGTCCTGAACGCCGCGGCGTGCATCGCGGAACGCGAACGGCTTCAAGAGGACGATCGCGCCGTATTGCTTTTTTCAGCCCTCGCTCACGATTTCGCCAAGGCCGACACGACCGCCCTTAGAGAAAAGGAAGGCGTCCTTCGCTGGACTTCTTACGGTCACGAACCTGCGGGCGGTCCCTTGGCGCGACGGTTCCTGGAACGGATCGGCATCAAGAGTTCGATCGTCGATCAGGTTGTGCCGCTCGTGGAAAATCATCTTGCGCATTCGAGTATTGGTCCGGAGGTTACGGCGCGCGGCGTTCGCCGACTGGCGTTGCGCTTGGCGCCGGCGAGCATTCTGCAGCTCGTGTATCTGATCGAAGCCGACGCGTCCGGACGTCCCCCACGTCCTCCAGGTTTGCCCGACGCCGCAGCCCGGATTCGCGACATGGCCACTGCGCAGGCGGTCGAGGCGAAACCTCAGCCGCCGTTGATCCTGGGCAGGCATGTGCTTCCGTATTTCGACGGCCGTCCGGGCAAGCACATCGGCGAAGTAACCCAGGCGGCGTATGAAGCGCAGACCGATGGCGAGTTTTCCACTGAAGAAGAGGCGCTGATTTGGCTCGAGCGCCACATGCGTGCCATCAACTCAGGAGCAAGTTAACCTCAGCATAAGGGATTGCCCCCGCTGTGAACGACTCATAAGATCCGTAATCGCGAAGTTCTTGAGCGATTCTGGCCACCAAGCCGAGCGTCGCCCGCATGGGTCCAGAACCGACGCTTACCCGCGCGACCCCCATCGCCTCCAGTTCTCCGACCGAGGGGCTGCCAGGCTGGGCCAGAATGTTGAGCGGCCCTTGCACCGCGCGTGCGAGCCGTGCAATCGTACTCGGGTCGCGCACGCCCGGAGCGAATAGGCTATCGGCGCCAGCGGCACGATAAGCATTCAGACGCTCCACGGTGCGCTCGAATCGAGTGGCCTCATCCCCGATCCCGTTCAGATAAATGTCGTTGCGAGCGTTGATCACCAACTCGGGAGTCGCGGTTCGCATGGCGCAAATGGCTGCCATTTGTTCCTCTAAATCAACGAGCGCCTCGCCCCTTACATCTTCGAAATTCAGACCGACCGCTCCGGCCGCCCAAGCCTGCCGCGCGGTCTCGGCGGGGCTGTCGTAGCCGGCCTCCAAATCGGCGGTTACGGGAACTTTCACGGCGCGGGCAATTCGCGCCACGACGTTGAGCATTTCCGCGCGCGAAATGCGCTCACCATCGGGATATCCAAGAGCGAAGGCGATGCCTGCGCTGGTAGTCGCAATCGCGGAAAATCCGGCTCGCTCGAAGATGCGGGCACTCGGTACGTCCCAAGCGTTTGGCAACACCAGGATCGGGGGCGCCTGATGAAGGTTTCTAAGGATTTCCGCTTTGGTCATTCCCCGAGCTTACCAACCGGGGGAAGTAGAATAAGAGCGATGCTCGTCCTCGTGCTAGCCACCCTTTTTGCCTGCGGTCTGTTTGGCCAACAGCCGTTCAATGTCGGGACCATGCTCAAGATCTCGCGCATCAGCGAGCCCGTGATTTCGCCCGACGGAAGGACCGTCGCATTTACGGTCCAGACGATTGACGTGGACAAGAACACGAAGCCAAAACAGATCTATACGGTCGCGTTGAGCGGAGGTTTTCCCCGTCAGGTCACCCACGACGGGACGGATAACGAGCGGCCGCGGTGGTCACCCGATTCGAGGACGATTTATTATGTCTCGGATCGAGACGGGTCCTCTCAGGTTTGGTCGATGAGTCCGGATGGCTCGGGCGCCCGCCAAGTCACGCATCTTTCGACTGAGGCCAACGGGATACTGGTCGCCCCGGACAGCAAAAAAATCGTCTTTCTGTCGAACGTCTACCCGGACTGCGGCGCCGACGACGGATGCAACAAGATCAAGATCGAGGACGAGAAGAAGAGCAAAGTCAAGGCCCGTATCTACACCTCGCTGTTGTACAGGCATTGGAATGAATGGCAGGTCAAACGTCGCCAGCATTTGATGGTGATCAACACGGATGGGACGGACGTGAAAGACTTAACGCCCGGTATGCACGACGTTCCCCCTTTTACCTTAGCCGCGCCAGATGGTTACGCGATCTCGCCAGATTCGAACGAGGTCGCGTTCACGATGAATGTGGACGCCAATTTGGCGATCAGCACGAACTCCGATATCTATACGGTGCCCATCGGCGGCGGCGAGCCGAAGAAAATTACCACGGGTCCTGGCGCTGAAGATGCGCCGCTTTATTCGCCCGATGGAAGTTATCTCGCGTTCCGCTCGCAATCGCGGGCAGGGTATGAAAGCGACCGGTTCCGATTGATGGTTTTCGAGCGTGCCAGCGGCCGGACGACGGATCTCTCCGAAGGACTGGATCGGTGGGTAGAGGGCATGACGTGGTCGCCGGATTCGACTCGCTTGTTTTTCACGATGGAGGATCGAGGCCGGACTGGTTTGCAGATGATCGGGGTCAAGGGCGGCGGGTTGCGTCCTGTCATCTCAGGAGCATCCAGCCTGGACGACGTGCAGTTCAATTCCGACGGCAGCACTCTGATTTACACCGAGCAAAGCGGATCGCGCCCCACGGAAATCTACCGGGCCAGTTCGACGGGAGGAAGCGGCGTCGCGTTGACGCATCTGAACGACTCGTTGCTGGCCAGCACGACGCTTACTCCACTCGATGACGATTGGGTGGACAACGCGGATAAAACACGGGTGCACTATTTCGTGGTGAAGCCGCCCGGATTCACCGAATCGAGAAAATACCCGGTTCTGTTTTTGATTCATGGCGGGCCGCAGGGCGCGTGGGGCGAGAGCTGGAGTTATCGCTGGAACCCGCAGGTATTCGCTTCGGCAGGCTACCTGGTCGTGATGCCGAATCCGCGCGGTTCCACCGGATATGGGCAGAAATTCATCGACGACATCAATGACGATTGGGGCGGCAAGGTCTACAACGACATCATGGCGGTGGTGGATCATGTGGCTTTGCTGCCGTACGTCGATCCCGATCGCATGGCCGCGGCTGGCGGATCTTATGGCGGCTATATGATCGACTGGATGCTTGGCCACACTACACGCTTCAAGGCCATGGTGACCCATGACGGCGTTTTCGATTTGCGCAGCGAGGCCGGCGCGACCGAAGAGCTATGGTTCCCGATGTGGGAGTTTCGCGGCATGCCGTGGGACAACCCGGACATGTATGCCAAGTGGTCACCCAGCAATTACGTCAGGGATTTCAAAACGCCTACGCTGATTTTTCATGGCGAGCTCGATTACCGCGTCCCGGTCGAACAAGGATTGCAGCTCTTCACCGCGCTACAGATGCAGAAGGTGCCGTCAAAGATGGTCCTATTCCCGGACGAAGGCCACTGGGTTCTGAAGCCGCAGAACAGCATGCTCTGGTATAGCCAGTTCCTCGAATGGATCGGCGAGTGGTTGAACAAGCCCCAAGACAACAAACAGTGACGTATCCTGTTGTTTAATGTCCATAGAGTTCCGGAGTGTGCACGCCGCCCCGCTGACCGGCTTCACCGCCATGGCTCCGGCGGGCGCCATCATCGGGGTGATCGGTGAAAAAAATTCAGGCGTCACCCAGCTTTTGAAACTCGCCGGCGGAGTGACGACGCCAGAACAGGGAGAAGTGGTGGCTCCGGCGGAACGGCGTTATGTCGCACTCGGCGACACGCTGAATCTGGCGCCGTCATCGGTGCTCGCGCTGGACCAGGCGCTCGCCACGCAGGATGCCATGGTGCGGGCGCGCACGCTCACTGGATTAGACCGGCTGCGCCGAGCGGGCACCACCGTCCTGCTGGCGTCGCATGAAGACCGGCTGCTCGAATCGCTCTGCGATGAGGTCTGGTGGATGGACGCCGGACAATTGGCCGCGAAAGGGGATCCAAAGGAGACGCTGGATCGCTATCGCCGCTCTGTATCCGAGCGTGTGCGAAATTGGGGTGACACCATCCCGCCGCGTCTCGCTCCAGTCTCGCGGAGAGGAGACGGACGCGCCGAGGTGTTGTCGATCGAAACGCTGGGTTCGAAAGGCGAGCCGACCATTGTCTGGAAAAGCGGGGAAATGGTCAGCGTCCGGGCCACGGTGCGATTCCATGAAGCGGTTGCCGAGCCAGTGCTCGGAATGCTGATCCGCACGCAAATCGGGTTTGAAGTCTACGGGACCAACACTGAGCTCGAACGCGTGAAGATCGGCCCGCGCGCCCCCGGAGAGACCATTACGGTGACGTTCTCGTTTCTTTGCGATCTTTGTCCGCACGCCTACACGCTGACGCTCGCCTCGCATGATCCCGACGGCACTGCGCATGATTGGCTGGACGACGCCGTAGCCTTTACCGTCACCGATGAGCGCCCGACGGCCGGAGTCGCGAATTTGCGGGCTAAAGTGACTGTCGAGAGTCAAGCCACAGCGGTGCCGGTGGAAAAATAAGATTACCGTGGGGCGGACGCCCTCGTCCGCGCCGGACCCCTCGTCCGGCTGTTTTCTCGCCAGCGAAGAAGGCCGACGGGGGGCGGCCGCGGTTCAGGGGGACCGCCCCACCCTAAAAGCTAATCGCTGCGCTTGGCGACTTGGAAGTGGCTGAGCGTATCCGCGTAATTCGAAATGCCCTTGTACAGCGCCTCGGCAATCTTCTGGCGATGTTCGGGCTTCCGCAGCAGCGCTTCATCCGCCGCATTGGTCAGAAATCCGATCTCCGCGAGCACGCTTGGCATCGATGCGCCGATTAGCACCACAAACGGAGCCTTCTTGACGCCGCGATTCTTGGCCGCTGCGTTGCCCTTGGAGGAAACACCATACAGCGACGTTTGCACGCGTGTGGCGAACTCTCGCGATTCATCGATCTTGTCTCGCAACGCGATCTTTTGAAGCAGATCCTTCAGGTCGAATACCGAATGTTCAGACCCCGCGTTCTCCCGTGCCGCAACTTCGAGCGCGGTCTTTGAACTGGTCAGGTTCAAGTAGTACGTTTCCACACCCGCGGCGTAACGGATCGGAGAAGAGTTCGCGTGGATCGATAGGAACAGGTCGGCCTTGTGGTCGTTCGCGATCGTTGTGCGTTCCTCGAGCGGGATAAAGGTATCGTCGTTGCGCGTGTAAATGACGTCGGTTCCCAGGCGGTCTTCGAGCAGCCGTCCCAGCCGTTGCGCAACGTCCAGCACCAGATCTTTTTCGTACAAGCCGGAAGGCCCGTGCGTCCCGACGTCGTGACCGCCGTGGCCGGGGTCGAGAACGACGCGTCCAAGTTTTAAGCCGAGCACCCGCGTGAGCGAACGGTCTCCGTTAGTATTACGTTTGGCCGGCAACGCCTCGTTCACCGGCTCCGATTTCGGAGCGGTTTCGAGTTTTGGACCTACGAACGCCGGAGGCGGCGTCAGGGATGCCAGTTCCTGCGGCTGTTGAGGCGGCGGAGGCGGTGGAAGATTCCGCTTCATCACTGCGGCCGACCAGGTCGGCGAGACAGGCGGCTTCGGCGGTTTCGCCGTCAATGCAAGAAAAGGCTGGGTCAGCGTCTCGGATACGGGCGCGGAACGAATTGCGGCGCGCTCGGGCGGCGGCTCAAACTTTCGCGGCTCCGGTTTCTTGGGTTCGGGCAGAACCGTCACGCTTGGGGGAAGGGGAGGCGCGGGCCGCTCGGCCGGCGCATTCGAGACCAGGGCTGAATTGGAAACCAAATCGGCGTTCAGCACGAGGTCGGGTTCCGTGGCGCGTGCGGGAGTGTCCGTGAGCTGCGTTGCTCCCGTAACGCTGGTAGTCGCCGGCGGCGAGGGATGATCCTTTGACCGCAATTCGATCATCAGCCGATCCGGATGCGTCAGTTGGGAAGCGGTGAACTCGGCGTGCTGCTCCAAATCCAGGACAACCCGGGTCACGCCGGGCTGCGTTTCCGCAATGCGGATCTGCTTCAGCAGCGGATCACCCACCGCGATCACATCCATACCCTTGCGGACCATCTCCGGACGCGCGCCCTGAATGTCGAAGAACAACCGGTCGGGACTGGTAAGCCGGTCGGATTTGTAATGGAAATCGGAAGAGACTTCGATAGCGACGCGAGTCACATCGCCGAGGGACCAAAATCGCACCGAGGTTACTTTGCTGGGCGCCGTTGCCGCGGTTAGGCACACCACTGCGGTCAGGACCACGCCGCCTGCGAACCCGCGGCGCGACCTGAGGTGGCGTCTACTGCACGGTTCTGAGGTGCAACCTGCCATCTTGGTCGACAAACTGTTCGAGCTTGGGATGCTTCTCCTCCGGAGATTGAAGTGGTTCTGGAGGTACAACCGATTCCGGCGGAGCGGCGGCCGCCGCAGCCTGGCGGACCACCGTATATTCCCTGCCCACCTGATTCACGTAGTTCTGCGTTTCCGGATAAGGCGGCACCGATTTATATTTTTCCACTGCCCCCGGCCCTGCGTTATAGGCCGCCAGCGCCAGCCGGTCGTCCTTATAAACGCTTTGCAGATATTTCAGATACTTCACGCCGCCCTCAATGTTCTGACCCGGATCGAAGCTATCGTTGACGCCGAGCATGCGGGCCGTGGCGGGAGTTAATTGCATCAGGCCTTCGGCGCCCTTGGGCGATACCGCGTTGGGATTGTAGTTGCTCTCCACGCGGATCATCGAGTGGACGAGCAGAGGATCGACGTCATGCGCCCGGGAAGCTTGATCGACCAGTTTCGCGATGTCAGTTCGCTTGGGTGCCGGCCGCGTTGAGATCTTTTTCCGCACCAGACGCCCCGTAGCGGGATCCGCGCGCACTACGATGGTGGTGCGCTCCGCCGGCTCAGGCACCGGGGTGCTCAAGGGACTCGCTGCGCGCATGGGGGAGGCGGCCAGCATGGCAAATGCCAATACAGAACAAATATACACCCTTTTGTTCAACTCCACTACTGTGCGCTGCCGCTGAACGGCGTCGCTTTGCCGATCATTCGCGTAAGCTATCATCATCTCATGCGCACCGATGTGGCGCGGGCCGGCTTCATTCTGGTTGGCGGCCGCAGTTCCCGCATGGGCCGGGACAAGGCGCTTCTTCCCTTGAATGGCTCGACGCTCGTCGAGGTCCTGGCCGGGCATCTGAAGAATGCCGCGGGAACTGTGACGCTGATCGGCCCGCCGGACCGGTACGGGTCTCTTGGATTCCCGGTGGTTGCGGACTCCATCGATAATTGCGGCCCGTTGGGAGGCGTTTATACGGCCCTCAGCATCACTCGAGCGGAATGGAATCTCATCGTCGCCTGCGATATGCCGGGCCTCACCACGGGCTTCCTCGAGGATCTGTTCCTGGCTGCGGAAGCTACCGAGGCCGATTGCGTGGTCCCCGAAGGGGCACGGGGAGTCGAGCCGCTCTGCGCCGTTTACCATCGCCGCTGCCGTACCCACGCCGCCTCTGCCATCGCCCGTAAGAAATTGAAGATGCATGACTTTGTTTCCAGTCTCCACGCCGTAACACTGCCTGTTTCGGATTTCTCTCCGCTGAGGAACGCCAATACGCCGGAAGAGTGGGCAAACCGGTGACCCCTTCTCCAGGCACGCAGCACTACATCGAGTTCCGCAACGTCTATAAGACGTTCGATCACCCGGTTTTAGTCGATGTGAACTTCAGTTTAGATGCCGGGGAAACGCTGGCGATCATCGGCCGGAGCGGCGTGGGTAAGTCCGTCACTTTGAGCCATATCATGGGGTTTTTGAAGCCGGATTCCGGCCGCGTCATCGTCTCCTATAACGACATTACGGATTTCGATGAGAAGGAATTGCGCCGGATCCGGAAGAAAGTCACGATGGTGTTCCAGTCCGGGGCGTTGTTCGATTCGCTTACCGTCGGAGAGAATATTCTCTTTTCGCTTGAGCTACGCGACGATTACGACGCGAAAAACAAAGAAGACGTGGTCAACGGTCTGTTGCAAATGGTGGATCTGCTCGAATACAAGGATCATTATCCGGCCGACCTCTCGACCGGCTATAAGCGAGCCGTCGCGATCGCCCGGGCTTTGGCTGCGCAACCGGAGTGCATTCTTTACGACGAACCAACGACGATGGTGGATCCCATCATGTCCGCTCACCTGATCAAGCTGATGCAGCGTTTGAAGAAGCAGTTGCGCCTGACTGGAGTGGTGGTCACTCACGATTTGGACTTAATGCGCGAAGTGGCCGATCGGGTGGTGTTTCTTTTCGAAGGACGGTCGATCTATTTCGGTCCCGTGACTGACCTCGAAAAGTCAGACCACCCCCATATCCAAGAGTTCCTGGCAATGGATAGAGTATAAGGAGAGCGAACGCACGCGGCCGCGCCGCCGAGGAGCGAAATGAAAATCATCCTGCTTTCGTGCATTGCGTCGGCACTGTTGGCCCAGACGCCCACGATCGAGCAGTCGCTCAACTTCAAGACGGCTGCGGCTCCGCGCATTTCGCCGGATGGGCGTTTTATCGCGTACGAGGTTTCCGAAACAAATTGGGAGGA
>JBEKBK010000073.1:0-21836 GCA_050015435.1 Bryobacteraceae bacterium | reverse complement strand
ATTTCATGCCTGTTTTATTGAAGGGAAATCAGAAGCTGGTTAGAGCTGTACTGCTGCCGCACCTGCCGTATGCGGCCATGGGCGATGGCGCCAGCAGGCACGAGGATTTCCTTTGATCGTGGCGCTCGAACGGCGTCGACAACCTTCGCGGACACCGCGTCACCTCCAGCGGCAATGCGAGTGTCGATAGGACGTATGAGTGCCAGAGTCAGGGAAGTGCCAGCCGGAAGGGCAAACACGGGTGCTGGCGCGGTTTTAATCGATTCGGCAGGTGTGCCAGGATCGTCGAACCGTATATTCGACTCAGCCGTGTACTCGTGACAGGCTGAAAAACCTGTCACGCTGACAGTGCGGGCACCGTTTCTGTCGAAGGTTTGGAGTTCGCTTCTGCGCGGGATCAGAAATTCGCCGTCTCCGATCAGCATGAAGTGGTAGTCGATCGTGGTCCTTGCTTCACACAAATGCGTAGCGGGCAATAGTCGGTCAGTCTGGATGACCAGCCGTGCCAATTCAGCCGTTCCAGAGTTGATTTCGAAGGTGCCGCTATATCCCGTAACTTCCCAACCATTTCCGGCCCGCACTCTATAGCGACTGAGGTTCTGCGGCACCCGGAAGGAATATTCGAACATGACTTGAGCTCCGTCGAGCTTTCTTTCGGTGAAGGTGACCTGAGCAATCCGATTTGCGAACAGGTCCAACAAAAACGTTCCGAATGATCCGGTGCTGATAGGCCCGAACGGGATCATCTGGTAAATGGGACGCGTGTCGAAGCTGCTCGCCCCTGGCCATGAATTGATTTCAGTATCGCCATCCACGGCGACGTCCACTCGCAAGCGGTCCGCGGCTTCCATGGACACTAGAGGGCCATACCCGCCGCACGTGCTAGACGAAGCCTCGGTCATCGCACGCCTGTTCAGTCTGGCGCTCCGAGCAGCGTAATACGTTCGATCGATGGTTTCGAGGCAGGTATACTTTGGGAGCCGGCGGATCGAGTCGAGGATCTTTTCCGTCGCCCGCGCCAGCAAGGCGGACGAATCGTCCTGCGCGGAGAGCATGCGCACAGCCACGATTGCGGCGATGAAGGCACGAATAAACATCGTCACTCTGCCGTTCTCCATTATGACGATCCGAACGAAATGTCGCCAACTGCTTCACCTATAGCCGGGGACACTGGCGTTCCGCAAATCTCGGGGGCCAGAGGGCGACTTTCAAAGCGAATAGGTCCTCGATCGCGCACTCGGAAGCTCTTTTTTTGCGAACAGATGACTTAAGGTAAGCTGCGGCAAGCCACTTCCGATCCGGCGTTAGGTCAGATGGATGCGCGTGACCCATCTCTTAGCCGGGCGGCTTGGGTGATGAGGTAATTCCGCTCGGGGAGACTCGTCGTCCGGCCGGCGGCGATCCTGTAGTGCTCAATGGCGGCCTGATGATCACCCGCCAGCTCGAGCAAATGCGCGCGAACTGCATCCAGGCGATGATGGCCGGTCAAGCGTCCATCCGCGTCGAGCTCATTCAGCACCGGCGGATGGGCCGTGCACCATCGCCGCAGCGATCGCGTGATTGAGCATCACCATGGGATTGTCGGACATCCGCTTGAGAAGTTCATACAGCGCCAGGATCTGCGGCCAGTCCGTATCCTCGACCCGGGCCGCTTCGTCATGAACCGCGGCGATGGCGGCCTGTAGCTGGTACGCGCCAATCGACCCTTTGGACAGCGCGCGGCTGATGAGCGCGACGCCCTCGGAGATCTGCGGCTGGTCCCATAGAGTTCGATCCTGCTTGGTGAGCGGGATCAACTCGCCGTCAGCTCCGGTTCGTGCCGCGCGGCGCGCATCAGTCAGCACCATGAGCGCCAGCAATCCCGCGACCTCAGCATCGTCGGGGAGCAACTGGTGGACTGCTCGCGTAAGGCGGATCGCTTCGGTGGATAGCTCGCACCGTTGCAGGTGTGGGCCGGCGCTGCTGGTGTAGCCCTCGTTGAAGATCAGGTAGAGCACATGCAGAACCGCGCGAAGCCGTTGGGTTCGGTCTTCGCTGGTGGGCAAGCGGAACGGCACACCGGAAGCTTTGATACTGGCCTTCGCCCGGCTGATCCGCTGTGCCATGGTCGGCTCGGGCACCAGAAAAGCGCTAGCGATTTCAGCGGTGGTCAGCCCGCCGACCGCTCGCAACGTCAGGGCGATCGCCGATGACGGAGTCAGGGCGGGATGGCAGCACATGAACAGCAGGATAAGAGTATCGTCCTGATCCGTTTCATGCTCAGACTCGGGCGGCACATAGCCTGCCTCTCTACGCCGGCGAGCCGATTCGCTGCGGATATGATCCGTCATGCGCCGGGAGGCGACCTGAATCAGCCAGGCGCGAGGATTGTCGGGAACACCTTCCCTCGGCCATTGAAGGGCCGCCGCGACCAGTGCTTCCTGAACCGCGTCCTCGGCGGCGGCGAAGTCACGGAAACGGCGGATCACCGCCCCGAGAACCTGCGGCGCGAGTTCGCGCAACTGTTGCTCGGAGCGTGTATCCAGCGACGCCGGCATCACAGCAGATCTTCAGGCGGGCCGCTCAGCACCTGCCGCACTTCGATCGGCATGTTCATGGGAGGCCCGCCGGGTCCCGGCGCAGCCGACGCCTGGGCGGCGATCTCATAGGCTCGCTCCGGACTCTCCACGTCGACGATCCAGTAGCCGGCGAGATACTCTTTGGCCTCCGGGAACACGCCATCCGTGACCGGAGCGCCATCCTTCCCCGCTCGCACCAGCTTGGCCAGCTTCGGGTCGGCCAGCCCTTCGCCGGACACCCATTCTCCCGATTCCCGGAGGGTCTTGTTAAAACTGTGCATGAACGCGATATGCGCCTGGATGTCCTTCTTCGGCCACGCGCCAAACGTGTCATAACCCGTCTTCGGACAGTTCATCATCAAAATGTATTTCATCTCTTTTTCTCCTCTCGATTCTCGCACCGGTTTGTGCGCTTTCACAGGACAGTCGGAGCACAAAGCGCGTCCTCGACATTTCCTCTGAAAAAACATGACGTACATTGGAAGCGTATGAAAGCTCTCGTCAAAAGCCGGCGTGAACCGGGACTGTGGCTCGAAGATATTCCTACGCCCCAGCCCGGAATCAACGATGTGCTCATTCGCGTCCTGCGCGCCGGGATCTGCGGCACTGACGTTCATATTTACAAATGGGACGATTGGTCCCAGCGCACCATTCCGGTGCCCATGGCCATCGGGCATGAGTTCGTTGGCGAGGTGGTGGAGGCCGGCTCCAACGTCGCGGACTTTCATCCTGGCGACATCGTCAGCGGGGAGGGCCACGTGGTGTGCGGGCGATGCCGCAATTGCCTGGCGGGCAGGCGTCATCTGTGCGCTCACACCATGGGCGTGGGCGTGAATCGGCCCGGCGCGTTCGCTGAATATATCGCCTTGCCGATGACCAACATCTGGCGGCATGCGCCATCCATCGATCTCGACATCGCGGCGATTTTCGATCCCTTCGGGAACGCCGTCCACACTGCGCTTTCTTTTCCGGTTCTGGGTGAAGATGTTTTGATTACAGGCGCCGGTCCTATCGGGTTGATGGCAGCGGCCGTGGTGCGTCATGCCGGAGCGCGATTCGTGGTCGTGACGGACATGAATCGTTTCCGGCTCGACCTGGCGAAAAAAATGGGGGCCACGCTGGCGGTGAGTCCGGCCGAACAGAAGCTAGGCGAGGTTCAGAAGCAATTGGGAATGACCGAGGGGTTCGACGTGGGGCTAGAGATGTCGGGCAGCGCGGACGCGTTTCACGACATGCTCGCGAATATGAGCCATGGCGCGAAGGTTGCGCTGCTCGGAATCCCGGATCGCGATATCGCCATTGATTGGCGAACCGTCGTTTTCAACATGCTGACCATTAAGGGCATCTACGGACGGGAAATGTACGAGACTTGGTACAAGATGACCGTCATGCTGCAATCGGGGTTAGACATTCGCCCGGTGATCACCCATCGTTTCCATTTCACCGAGTTCCAGAAAGGCTTCCAGGCAATGATGAGCGGGCAGGCGGCGAAGGTCATTCTCAGCTTCGAGTAGGCGTTCCACTACTAGCACTACGGTACTAAGAAAATAAAGTACTGCTTTCTACGGCTTTTGATCTATCATGTGAAGTGAAGCTGCTTCGGAGGAATGCAGGCGCAATGTCGGCTTGGCGGCAAACCCTTATCGTTCTGATTCTTGCATCGGCCGCACCTCACTCGTTTGGCGCGAGCATCACGTTCGACGGTCCCTTCGGCCCCGGCAATGTTTCCAATGTCCTCGGGGACCCACTCATCTACGCCATCCAAAGTGCGACCCTGACGCAGCCCACCTTCGTAAATGGCCCGTGGACGTTGACGGTCGACACGAATTACGGCACGCCCCTTCCGGGAGCAACGGAGGTGGTGCCGAGCTTCATGGACGGCCCCCTCACCTTCGCGATGTCCGATTTTCTGATCGAGCAGGGAAACGACTTCTACGGGATTGTGCTGAGTGCACACAATGGTTATAAGGCGGGAGACGTCTACATAGCGTCCGGTTTCCAGAACGCCTTCGCCTTTAATACGATGGACCCGGTCTATATCGATCCCGGCGGCTCTCTGTTCGCCACGGGGACCATTACCGCGGCTCCGATCCCCGGCGGCAACGGAGTTACCATCCCTGAATATAAGGTGACCGTAACCTTCAACGCGCCGATTACGTTTCTGAGCGGAGGTCCGTTCACCAACGACATGTCGTCCGCAGATTGCGCTAACGCATTCTTCACCGGCGTGGGCGATTTCGGGGGCGGGACCGTAACCGTTACCGGAGGTGTCCCTGAACCAGGAACGTGGGCCCTGATGGGGTTGGGACTGATGTTGCTCGGGTACGCTGCGAGCCGGCGGAAAACCTCGCGCTAAATTCAGGCCCCTATAATAGAGGCTTGGATCTCGAAAAAACACTGCTGCGCAAGGTTGGCGAAGCCGTCTCGCGTTTCAAGATGATCCGCGACGGCGACCGGGTGGCCGTCGCGCTCTCCGGCGGCAAGGACTCGCTGACACTATTGGAGGCGCTCCTGCTGCTCCAAAAGCGCGCTCCAATCGAGTTTTCGGTCTGTGCCTTCACGGTGGAGCAAGGCAAGTTTCTGCGGCCGTTCGAGCCGATGGGCGAATATTTGAAATCCCGCGGCATCGATTGGACCTACCATCGGGACAATCCGTCCTTTCGGCTCCTGGACGAACAGCCCGATCACGGTTGCGACCTGTGCAGCCGCTACCGGCGCCGGGCGGTCTACCAAATCGTGCGGGGGTTGGGCGCGAATGTGATCGCCTTCGGACATACGGCTGACGACTTTTGCGAGTCGTTCCTGCGGAACGCGCTCTTTACGGGACGCATCAGCTCTCTGCCGCCGGTCACCTGGTCGCGCGAACGGGATTTTCGTCTCATTCGCCCGCTGGTTTACGTCACCGAGGACTTGACGGCAAGATTCGCCGAGTCTCTGGGTGCGCCCGTGATCCCCTGCGGGTGCTCGCAACGCGCGGGCGCCGTGCGGCGCACTCTGCGCGATCTGTTCAGCGAACTCGAGAAAGACCATCCCCATCTGAAGGAGACTCTGCTTTCAGCGATGGGCAATGTGGAGACTCAGCGTCTGCTGGATCCCCGGTTTCTGGATCTGGATGGTCACGGGGATCTGGAAGGTGGGGCGGAACCCAACCCCCTTACGGTTCTGTCGGATTGAAAATAGGTTGCTAAAATCGTCTCTTGCCGGTTCCCATCGTCACCGTTGTCGTGCCGACTTTGGCGGCCGACGAGGTCCTGGCGGATTGTTTGCGCTCACTCGAAAATCAAACCTTCGATCCGTTTGAAATCATCGTGGTCGACAACAGCGGTGCGGGTCGCGCGCGGGCCGAAAACTCCCGCACCCGCGTGATTGTCAACCCGCGGAACGTGGGATTCGGCGCGGCGATTAATCAGGGATTTCGCGGCGCACAGTCCCGCTATCTGGCCACTCTGAACGACGACGCAGTGGCACATCCGCAGTGGCTGGAGCGGCTGGTAAAGGCCGCCGAAGCCCGGCCTCGCGCCGGTATGTGCGCGTCCGAGGTGCGGCTGGCGGGTTCGAATCTACTCGATTCCGCCGGCATGCTCATCGCGGCGGATGGATCCAGTAAGCAACGCGGTCACGGCGATCAACCGGAGAAGTTCGAACAAACCCACGACGCTCTATTGCCAAGCGGGTCCGCCGCGTTGTACCGGCGCGAAATGCTCGATGAAATTGGCCTCTTCGACGAGTCGTTCTTTCTGTATTGCGAAGACACTGATCTGGGGTTGCGAGCCCGCTGGGCGGGGTGGGAATGCGCGTATGTTCCGGGCGCGGTGGTGGAGCACAGGTACTCGCATTCGGCCGGCCGCGCGTCTCCGCTCAAAGCCTACTACGTGGAACGCAACCGCCTGTGGACCGCGATCAAGAATTTTCCGTTGCCGATGTTGCTGCGGGCGCCATTTGCGTCGCTCACGCGCTATTTCTGGCACCTGATCTCTTTGCTGGAGGGAAGCGGGAAAGCCGCGGAGTATCGTCAATCAGGACATTCCGCGGCACTGCTGCCGTTTCTGGTTCTGCGCGCGTATGCGTCCGCGGCTTGGAGTCTTCCTCATCTCCTCAGGGAGCGCCGGCGGATTCTGAGCTCGGCCCGCCTGAACGCCCGTGAATTCAAAGCCCTGCTTGCGGAGCATTCCATCTCCATCCGTCAGGTGGCAGCCCTGTGAAGCTGCTGATTCTGATCCCTGCCTTCAACGAGGAGGGCGCGGTGGGAAGCGTGGTGGAGGAAGTTCGCGAAGTGATGCCGGGGGTCCCGGTGCTGGTGGTCGACGACTGCTCCGAAGACGCCACCTGCACAGTCGCGCGTCAGGCCGGCGCGAGAGTGTTGCCTCTTCCGCATCATCTGGGGTTAGGAGGATGTGTCCAGGCAGGCTACCGTCTGGCATTCGAGCTTGGATATGATTACGTGATCCGCGTGGATGGAGACGGCCAACACGATCCACGCGACATACCCAGGATTCTCGAGGCGCTCGAGCGGGAAGGCTGCGAAATGGTGATCGGATCGCGCTTCATGAACGGAAACGGCGGGCACTCAGGCTTTCTTCGGGCCATGGCCATTGTCTTCTTCCGTGCGGTGCTGCGTCCCATCCTGGGGCGGCCGGTGCATGACCCCACTTCGGGATACGTCGGGGTGAACCGCACCGCTCTGGCGTTGTTCAGCCGCAGTTTCCCGCTCGAATATCCTGAAATCGAGGCGCTGGTGGTGCTTCAGCGCAAGAAATTTCGCTTCGTGGAGGTGCCCTGCCACATGCGGCCAAGGCGCGCCGGACGAACCAGCATCACGGCGCTCCGATCCTTGTATTATCCCGTGCACGTGCTGTTGGGCGTGTTTGTGAATGTACTGAAATTTGAAGGGCGGAGAAAGTAGTATGGATCATCTGCTCAACGTCATTACCGCCTTCAGCTTATTGCTCATCGGCCTGGTGCTTGCGTCGGTCCGCCGCGCGCATATTCGCGTCGAGTATTCGGTCAGTTGGCTGTTGGCGGCTCTGGTTCTGCTAGTGCTTTCGCGCTGGCGAGGCCTGGAACAATGGCTCGGCGCAATGCTCGGTATCAATGACGCTCCGTTGGCACTGCTGATGCTGGCTGGAGCGGTTTTTCTGGTGGTCCTGTACCGCTTTTCGTTGATTATTTCGAATCTTAAGGATTCCAACATCGCGCTCGCCCAAAGGGTGGCGATTCTCGAATTCCGTTTAGAGTCTTTCGATGAAAAAAACAAAGTCGCCGCGCCCCGGTAACCTAGGCGCGGCTAGCTCAGCCGTCGCCGCCCCGCCCGTCCGAACCATCTCATGGTGGCCTTGGGCGGCGCTGCTCTCGGGATTATTTCTAGTCATCGAGGTCTATACCCCGGCGCTGAGCGGCGCGTTCGTACTCGATGATCGTTATCTGCCGTTCTTCGATCCGCATGCGACCGACACGTTCTGGGGTTGGGTCGGAACCATACGCCCGCTACTTATGCTCAGTTTCTGGCTCAACTATAAGGCCAGTGGCGCGGTGGATCCTTTCATTTTTCACGTCACGAATGTCTGTATCCATTTTCTGACATCCGTGTTCGTAGTCTTCATCGCCGCCAAGTTTCTCGAATGGTCGAATGTCGCCGGACGAGCGCGTGACGTGCTGGCGGTCTTTTCCGGAGCGGTTTTCCTGTTGCATCCTTTGCAGACCGAAGCCGTGGCTTATGTTGCGGGCCGGTCCGACAGTCTCAGCGCGTTATTTTTCTTCGCCGCGTTCACCGTTTTTCTATACCGGCAATACGATTCGGTCACCTTCCCGCGCGCCGTCGCGATCCTTGTGCTGTTTGGCGCCGCCGTGGCGACCAAGGAGTACTCGCTCACTCTTCCCGTCCTGCTGCTGTTTACCGATTTCTTCTGGAACCGCGGCGGTGTGCGCAAGAATGCCATTTTGTATGGGCTGCTCGCCTGCGCCGGCGTAGCCGGAGGGGCTTTCGTGTTCGGGATACTGCGCGCCTCCAGTAGCGCCGGGTTCTCGGTCGCGGGCGTCTCGCCCCTGAGCTACTTCTTCACACAATGTCGCGTGATTTGGATCTATATCCGGATGTTCTTCCTGCCGTATGGGCAGAACATCGATCCTGATATTCCGCTTTCGCACAGTCTCATCGATCACGGCGCCATCTTCGGATTGATCGCCCTGATCGCGCTGGCGGTCGCCGCCTGGACGTACCGCAAACGCTTTCCCCTGGCTGCGTTCGGAGTGTTCCTGTTCCTGCTGCTGATCGCGCCGACCTCCTCAATTGTTCCGATCAAGGACGTTTTGAGCGAACGCCGTCTCTACCTGCCATCGATCGGTCTGATCTTTATCGCGCTCGAGCTTTTTCGCCGCATGAAACTCACTCAGGCCGTGTGGACCGGCGCCGCGGTATTGGTCGCCTGTCTGGCCCTTACCTACCAGCGCACCGCCGTGTGGGCCAGCCCGCTTTCGCTGTGGCAGGACACAGTTGAGAAATCTCCGAACAAGTATCGGCCGCGCTTTCAACTCGCCTACGAACTGTACGATTCCAATCAATGCCCCGCGGCGGTGCAATCCTACGCCAAGGCGGCTCAGTTGGGGCCGGCGGACGATCAACTGTTGGTCGACTGGGCGCTGGCGCTTGATTGCGCAGGACAATCCGAGGAAGCCATCGCAAAGCTAAACCAGGCCGTCCAGTTGGCCCCTACCGCGCACATCTATTCGCAGATTGGCATGGTGAACGCGAAACACGGCAATTTCCAGGAAGCACTCCAGGCCCTCGCTCAAGCCGAGAAGATCGATCCGTCTTACGACATGACCTACGTCTATCGAGGGCTCATCTACGAGAAGGGCGGTGATAAGGCAGCCGCGGCGCTCGAGTACAAGCGGGCGCTGGAGTTGCATCCGAGCAATCAGGTCGCGCGGGATGCACTCGCTCGCGTGAGCCGCTAGATGGCGCGGTTCGGCGTCAACGCACTGTATCTGATTCCAGGGGAAGTCGGCGGCACTGAAATTTACTTGCGCGAATTGCTCGCGGCCCTGGCGCGGATCGATTCGGCCAACGAGTATTTTGTATTCACAAATTTCGAGACCGGCGCGGACCTGGTTCCCCGGCAAGCTAATTTCTACTGGAAACAGCAGGCGGTGCGGGGCCATTTCCGGCCGGCCCGGATCCTGTGGGAACAAATCGTCCTGCCTCTGGAGATTTCGCGCTACGGTCTGGACGCACTGTTCAACCCCGGTTTCACGTGCCCGATACTTGCCCCCTGCTCGTGTGTCACGGTGTTCCACGATCTGCAACACAAACGCCATCCGGAACATTTCCGGTGGTTCGACCTTCCGTTTTGGCGCATTCTGCTGTGGGCCTCGGCCTATCGTTCGCGCAAAATCATCGTCGTTTCGGAAGCGACGCGTGACGATCTGCTGCACTTTTACCCTTGGGCGTCCGGACGAGTGACCGTGATCCCGCACGGAGTCGAGCCCGGTTTCTTTGGGCTCGATCGCACGCGGATTGAATCTTATGTTTTATGCGTCTCGACACTTCACCCGCATAAGAATCTGGACCGGTTGATTCGGGCCTACGCGCGGCGCAAGCGGAGTTTCCGGATCGTGCTGGCGGGGATGCGCGGTTTTTACACGGAATTCCTAGAAGCGCTCATCGCGGAATTGAAAGTGGCCGATTCCGTCACGCTTACCGGATGGATTCCACGGGCGGAACTCTTACTGCTGTACGAGCGGGCCCTCGCATTCATTTATCCATCGACGTTCGAGGGTTTTGGAATGCCGGTCCTCGAAGCCTTGGCGGCCGGGATTCCGACCACGTGTTCGGATATTCCTCCGCTGCGCGCGATCGCCGGCGACGCCGCGCTCTTCTTTTACCCGGCGGACGAAGACTCGATCACCGCCGCGCTCGAACAAATTATCTCCGACGACGCGCTGCGAGCCCGATTGGCGGAAGCCGGCCCGCGCCAGGCGCGGCAGTTCACTTGGGAACGGGCCGCGGAGCAGACGCTCCAGATCCTGACTTCCGGAGCGAGATCAACGAGCATGCCAAGACGCTGAAGCTGTGGGTGCGCCGCAAATCCGACAAGCTTGTGTGCTCCGGCTGCGGGCGGAAGGTTGAGCGAGATCGCCGAGGTCTGCGAGCGGGAAGTCCGTGATCTGTCGTGCTTTGAGTACCGCACGACGGTGGTGGTCGAGCTGTACCGGTTGCCGGATGGCGGGGTAAAGACCCCAGGGAAAAGGTCCAATTGTAAAAGGGCTGGTTTGGAACGGGCTGGCCGGCTTTGTTGGCGAAGAAGTAATTCGCTAGCCAATCTGTTTGGCGTGTACGGCCGACCGCGCTGCCGTGCAGTTCGTTGCCGCCGGAGCCGGGCACCGTATCGGACGCGAGGCCTCCTGTGGGGCTCACAACGATGTCATAGGGCGTGATCTGCCACTTCAGTTCCTGCACCCCTTCCGGCAATTGAAGCATGGGATGATTCGAATCCGGTATGAGATGACCGTCCACCAGATAGTTGACGCTACCTTGCTGCCATGTCTCCGGAAAATGCTGCGCGAACCCGATCGCGGAGAACACAAAAGCTGTCGATGCGATCTTCAGAAGCGAGTCGCGTGTGACGGTATGTCTCATATCACTTGAAACTTGCGTTTCACCGAAGAGGATGCATATCGAGTGAGCGGACCGTCCCTGAGCGGAAGTCAACAGAGCAGGAAAACGAGAACCACGCGGTTCAGAATCCCTTTCTTGCGCTCACGGTGCCAGTGATCCAATCGCTGCGTCCAGGATTGTTGTCGGGAATTGTACGGTCAAAGGCGACGTACGAATAGCCATCCCAAGTGAGCCGATTACTCACGGAATCCCGGCAAATCTGGATCGCCCTTTGCGGCGGAAATCCCCCGGGTCCAGGCCCACGACCGATTGGGGGAGGTGGCGGCGGCGCCGGGGACCAGCCACCTCCTCCTCTAGACCCGCGCCACAAAAGATCAAACGTGTAACCTTCGCGGCCACCTTTCGGGTCGTGGATGCGAACGACTGCGCTGCTTCCGTTGCTGCGAGGGTCCCGGACAAGGCGCACGCTCCCCCTGCCGTCGATGCCCACGAAACGGAAGTCGTCAGGATTGCGGGGCAACGGTCCGTTGCATCGGAATCGCCGCCAGAAGGCTGGTTGACCTGATAACGTTGTCAACCTGGCGGTGTCGCCGGAGACCTCCACCTCCGCCGCGTCGTCCACTACCACCTCAATGGTGCATTTTCCGTTTCCGCCGCCGCCGGTGATCGTGGCGCGACGCAGGACACCGGTAGCATATGCCGACTGAGTCAGCATAATCAGTATTGCCGCACCCAGAAATGTTCGTCTGTTATTTTTCACTGTTGCTTCCTTCCTGTTCAGATATTCAGGGCCAACATGGGGACTTGCCATCGGCCGCGAGGCGGCCTACGCTACGCCGCGACGACAAAATGGTCGATTTCACCCCAGTCTTCCGCGGGCTTACGCACAAATCTGGCAACCAGCACAGTCAAGTCGTCACCAAAGTTTCCACCTTCAATGAACCGGCTGCTCTGCTGCATTACACCCTGCAAAATATCTCGTGCAGATTGTCCAACTGAGGAACGCACCACCGGAAGTAAATGCGATTCTCCGAATTCTTCCCCTGCCGGGCTAGTCGCTTCCAGCAAGCCGTCCGAACACACCACCAGTGCTTCATCCGGAGCCAAGCGAATGCATTCCTCCTGGTAAGAGGCCTTGGGGAGAAGGCCGATCACCGGACCACCCGTTTCCAGGCGTCGCAATTCGCCGGAACCGGATGCTACCAACAGGGGCGGAGGATGCCCGGCGTTCACATAACGCAAGTCGTGCCGTTCCGGATTGTAGAGGGCCCAGAACAGGGTTACGAACTCCCGTGAGCCTCCCTCCCGAAGCAACTCATTCAGACGCTCGGCCAGGCGTGCCACGCTCGGGCTTTCATTTTCCGAACAAAGGGGGCGGATCGCTCCGTGGACCACGCCCATCCGCAGGGAAGCGGGTAATCCTTTTCCGGAAACATCGGCCAAAACCAAAACCGTTTCTCCTGCATCGGTCCGGAACACATCGTAAAAGTCTCCGCCAACCTGGTCCGCCGGCACGCACTCGCCCGCAAACTCGACACCCCCTGTGCTGTTCTGCGGCAGAAGCCTCAGTTGAACATTTCTGGCGAGCTGCGCCTGGCCTTCGAGCGCTCTGCCGCGCACGTATGCGGGCAGACGGAACCAAAAGACGATCGTCGATGCCAGAAGTAATATCGCGGCGACGGTGCTGACCAAAAGGTTTCGCCCGAGGGGATGAAGAATCCCCTCCGTTGCCTGCAAGTAGACGCCAATTTCCACCAGATCACCAGACGCCTGGAAACGCTGCCGCATGGGGAGTAGAGCGATCAGAATAGGTCCCTGCGAAGTGTCCTGGACAACGGAATAACGTTCGCTCCGTTGCACGATTGCGCGAACCCGGTCTTCCGGTGGAAACAAATGGGACGCAACATCGCCGCTCGAAGCCTGCACTTCTCCGTTGGCTCGCAGCACGCGTATCCAGGCCATTTCATCGCTTCTATCCTCGTGAAGTTCCTGCAGCACCCGACTCAACTCGTCGACGGAAGCTGCGTGTTCCCTCAGCAGTTCGTGTTCGAGCGACGACAACTCTTCGACGGCCTGCAACAGTCCCTGATCGCGTGCGAAACGGTCAGTCACATAACGATAGGCGAAGATGGCATCGCCGAGAAGCAGGACCGCGATGCCCGCGCCGGCCACCGCTGCCGTCTTGAACCACAAAGATGTATGAAGTTTCACAGCAAGCTCCAGAGCGGCGGCGATTTTATCTTCCCGGGCCCCGCTGCGCACCCTGGGCGCCATTCCTGCCCCCCGATACCGGGCGTCGCTCTCTCCTTCCACCGAACCTCCGCCGCGCGGCTCAGTCTGAATCACCGGATGGGTTCGCGAGGGGCGATTCTGTGGCGCGGGACGAACCGGCGCCGGAGCCGGCCGCGCGGGAGGCCCTTCTGGTTTCCATGTCTGGTTCTCACGTGTCTGCCAGTTACCGCCACGGTTGCGATGCACGTTGCCATCGCGGTCCGTGAAAACGTTATTGGGGATCTTCGTGTCTGGTTTCGTAATCGGAGCTGGACGACTCCCAGGAGGTGTTCCTCTGCCTCCGCCGGATCCTCTTCCGTCCGGTCGTTCACTGCCAGGACGCCCGCCACCAGGACCCGGGTATGGAAGGATGGTCGGACGTCCGGCGGGTGCCAGGACGGCGGCCTGGGCGGGCGATATCCGCCTGGGCCAAACCATCCACTTCCATAAAAGCCGTACCAGAATCCCGCACGATACCCAGGCCCATACACGGGCGACCACCCGGGCCACGACGATCCCCAATAAGATGTGAGGCCGAGCCACCCGGGCGTCCAGCTCATGCCGAAGCTCCATCCCGCCCAAGGGTTGTAGCGCACACAGAACCCCCAGGTGATTGGCCGCGGATAGTAATGCCGGCTGAACCAACCGCGATAGCGCCATCCCATCCCGTACACGACCACTCCGTGATAAGGAAACGACCACCGGTAGCCGGGCAAATAGCCCACATACAGGAAGTCAGGCGTCGAGTCGTAAATATAAACGTACTTTGTGTTGTATACCGGACTACTAGGCGGTATGGCGTCGATTCCAAGCGGGCGCTTGTCTGAAACCGACCACGGTCCCGTAGGTGAAGGCGCCACATACCAGACCCCCTCTTCGCACGCGTAATACATTCCGTTGGATCGAATCACCTGGGAAGGCGTGTTCTCCGCATATTGGAGCGAGGTATTCGGTATGGGAGAAAATTGCGGGGCGCCGTCATACTGAATGTCGATCTTGGCGTCGCTGCGCGAAACCTCCGCGGTCTGCGGGATCACGTTGTCCATCACCGCGTCCTTAGCGCGATCCGTGCCGGGAACGAACGCGAGGACATTGGCCTTGGGCGAATTCTCCGGAATCTTCGCGAATGCCTTCGGCAAGTCCTCCGGAGCGACGAAGGTCCACGCCCCTTGCATCGAAGGTCCGGCAAACCAGCGGCCCGAGATCACCACGAAGTGACGCTGGGTGGCGACTTCCATGAAGATATCGCTGTCGGAATTCCGAACGTAAAGAATGTCGCCACCGACGAGCAGGCTGTACCGCGGAGCACCCTCGGTGACGATCAGCTCGGTGGGCTCGGTTGCCACGATGATTTTCGCGGCGCGGAGCTGGGCAGGGGGCGCTGCCTTGCCCACATCGTTCTGCGCGGAGTCCAGCATGTCGTGGTCCCTAACCAGCTCGGCAATGTTCGAAGGGGCACGATCGGCAGCGGTCCAATTACCGCGCAGCAAGTCGTGGGTCGTGAACCACACGCTCGACCCGTAGAACCAATATTGCTTGTTCTTCGGATCGAAGATCACCGGGAAGGCCGTGTTGACTATCTTCTGCAAACCTCCGGATCCCGCGTCCTTAAATCGAGGTTCGCCATCGAGGAGCAACAGAATCGCCGGAGAGTCCACCACGATGATCTTTGGAGGATCGTTCCGGTAATCGGCATCGGGACCTGCTTCAGCGGGCTGGAGACTCGCCTTCAGTCGCGTGATAGAGAGCGAAAGATCCCACCAGCGGCATGTCGGCCTCTAGAAATTGAACGAGCGATTGAACGTCATTATCTGGAACGCCGGCAAAGCGCGTGCGGTCTACCTTAATAGAAGCGATGCCGACCACGTCCTGGTCTCGATCGATGTCGAGCGTCGCAATCACCCACAGCGCTCCGAACAGGGGAGCTTTGTCCGACCGCCTCTTTATGGAGACCGCGACACGGCTTTGCAGCATTACACCGTCGAGTGAATCTGGCTGGGGCTGATATACCACTATCTGGGTGCCGCCGTCTTTTACCACCCGTGGCCACGCAGGATCCTGGCTCCATGCAATAGCCCCGTGAGGCTCACATAATCATCAGGAAACGTGCCGTCATTTTCATAAATTCACCTCGTTCGGACTCAGCCGACTCGTGAGCAGGTAGGGCAACCGCCGAGCCAAACCAAACGGGAATATCTCTCGCGAACTTGCGCCGTCTTGTCAGGCTTTTACGTGGCGGCCAAGAAGCCTGGATGTCAATTTCAGTGACCAAGCAAGACCGGTGTGGCGAAACTCTGCGACGCGGTACGTAAAACAACTGAAGCAAGCCGCCTTAGAAGCGACAGTCATGAATCGAAGAAGCTTCGATGTAAGTAACCATTTATGGGGACGTGCGACTCCCACAATCGTTCAGCGGGTCCGCTGAAACGAGTAGCCATGTCCTACTAATAGAGGATTTCATTCGGGGCGTTAGGCGGCCTACTATGTTTTCAGGCGAGAGCTAAGGACGGCAGTAATAGAAAAAACAGGAGCAGTATAAGATGATCTGGAAAACTTTCAACGAACAGCACGAGCAGGAAGCTGCCCCGCATGGAATCATCGGCACCAGCCGGCTTCTGACGTCAGTCATGGAGCAGATCGGGGTAGTAGCGCCAACGGACTCCACTGTCCTTATTCAGGGCGAAACGGGGACCGGAAAGGAATTGGTCGCGCAGGGGATTCACAACCTGAGCCCGCGACGCCATGGTCCGCTGGTCAAATTGAACTGCGCGGCAATTCCCGCGGGATTGATCGAAAGCGAGCTATTCGGTCATGAGCGAGGCGCCTTCACTGGAGCCCTCGCGCAACGGATTGGCCGCTTTGAAATGGCGCACGGGGGAACGCTGTTCCTGGGTGAGATTGGTGACATTGCCCTGGATCTGCAAGTAAAGTTACTGCGCGTGCTCCAAGAGCAGGAGTTTGAGCGCTTGGGTAGCACCCGAAGCATCCGCGTGAACGTACGCCTGGTGGCGGCAACCCATCGAGACCTGCCGCAAATGGTCCAAGACAAGACGTTTCGTGCCGATCTCTTCTACCATCTCAGTGTCTTTCCCGTTTCGTTGCCTCCATTGCGCGAGCGGCGCGAGGATATTCCATCACTGGTGCAACATTTCATAACCAAGTATGCTGCCCGCCTGAATAAGGTTGTGGAAGAAATTGCGCCAGAAACAATGGATGCGATGGTGGCTTACGACTGGCCAGGCAATGTTCGCCAGCTCCAAAATTTCGTTGAGCATGGAGTAATTGTTTCTGAGGCCCCCGTATTTCAACCACCTCTCGATCAGCTGCAGAACCGGCCGGATGCGAATTCCCGTCTCAGGGTCAGGAAAACTCTCGAAGACGCGACGCGAGAGCATATTCTTCAAACTCTGCAGGAGACAAAGTGGATGGTCGGCGGAAAGCGCGGGGCGGCGGCTCGCCTGGGAATCGCCCGGACTACTTTGCTCTCTAAAATGCGACGGCTCGGTATCGAGTCCGCCGGAGAAGGTGAACTCATTAGGAGCGCGGGCGGCCGAGAGTCATTCGGGTACGTGGCATAAGATGGCGCCGCTGTTTGACGTCGCCGGAATTTTCGCGGTGGCACTCATCGGGCAGGAGCAAAATCAGTTGTGCTTCATGAATCCCCGTTCCCGGCATAAATCCTTCCCTCCACTTTCCGAATGATCGCGGTTAGCGCGCGGGCCCTGACACCGGGGCCAGCCTGTAGTAGTGAAGTTGCTGTAGTGGTCCGGGGAATCGCGGAGACCAACACGCCCGTCCTCCGGTAATCCGGGCGCCGCGGACTGCCTGCCAACGGATAGCCCCGCGTTCGTCGCGCAGCAAGAGTTCCAGATCTCCATTCCCGCCGCGCCAGCCGGCTGGCTCATTCGTTGAAACCGATGATGGTCCAGCCATCGGGAAAAGTATCTGTGACCTTGCCATCGTGTATCGCCAGTGGTGCGCACACGAGTATCGCGCCACTGTTGCCGGCGGCGACGGGTAGACCCCAGACTGTTCCTGTCCCGTCCTGGAAAAGCCCGATGCGCTCGCTTGTTCCGTGCTGGTACGGTGTGGGATGATTCCCCGCGGTGATCAGCGTGTCGTAGATAACTTTCGCATCGTAATCCGCGGGCGCCGGATCGTGGCGTTCTCCGCACCGCTGCTCCTGTTCGTCGCGGCGTTTGCGGCGCTCGCACGGAGGCTTCAGACACCATATCCAATTGTCCTGGTCATTGCAGGGCTACTGCTGAGTTTTGTGCCCGGGATCCCGAAGATAGCACTTGATCCCGACTTAATCTTCCTGGTGGTGCTTCCACCGTTACTCTTCGCAGCGGCGTGGGGTACATCGTGGCGGGACTTTTCTTACAACCTGGTGAGCATTGCGATGCTGGCTTTCGGGTTGGTTGGATTCACCGTGCTGGGGGTGGCGGAAGCAGGCCCCTGGTTGTTCTCACGCTTTGATTGGCGCATCGGCTTGGTGTTAGGCGCCGCTGTTGCTACTACTGACGCGATCGCGGCCACATCCATCGCAAAGCGTATTGGATTGCCAAAGAACATCGTCGATTTGCTCGAAGGCGAAAGTCTGCTCAATCATGCAACCGGACTTCTGGCGTTCGAATTCGCCACCGCGCCATCGGGAAATTTGCCGGTCGTGAAGCCTTCCAATGCCTGGGGATTGGCGTAGTAATGATGGAAGCCGGCGCTGGGGCCTTCCTTGGCGATATGGCTGCGCGTCACGGTCCAGGTCCTATACCCGGCCGGAAATGGAACGGTCTGGTCGGAATCGGCCAACAAAGCCAATGCACACACAAGCGCGGCAAACGCAATCCCGCTGCTGATTCTCATGATTCCTCCTGTCGAACCATTCTACGGGGCGGGCGGCGGGGGTCAACCTGGAATTTGACCAAGTGGATCGGTGAATGGATGAACTGGAGGGCTGGGAGCGGGCGGAGGTTGGCAGAGGACCTGTACGCCGCCGACCGCGGAAATCAGAATTCATAACCGGTGCGGTAAACATCTCCACTACTTGTGAGGCCCAAATTTCGTAAGCTGAATCAGGCGCTCAGGGTTGGAGATCACATAGATTTCGGCGATCCTGTCGTGGGCGATCACAAAACCCAGCACGGCCATTGGCCTTCCATCCGGAAGCCGCGAAACGACGCCTGGGCCGCCATTTACAAGTACTGGTTCGATTGATTGTACAAGCCTGGAGAATGTCAGTGCTTGTTTTGCAACGGCCTCCGGACCGCGGATACCCTTCGAGGCAGGATCGCGGTCCGCCCTGAGAACAACCTGAGGATCGAGCACAGCGATAAGAGCGTCGAAATCACCTCGGTGCGCGGCGGCAACGAAAGCATTGACGACTTCCCGTTGTCGAGTAAGGTCCGAGTCGGGCATTGGCGCACCTTGCACCCGCCGACGTGCCCGGCTGGCGAGTTGTCGCGCGGCTGTGGGAGACCGACCAACAATCGTGGCGATCTCGTCGAAAGGCAACGCAAACATATCGTGCAGGACGAAGGCCAACCGTTCGGCTGGAGTCAGAGTATCGAGAACCACGAGGAGCGCCAAGCCCACGGAATCCGCCAACACGACCTCATGCTCGGGGCCTTCCTCGCGGCTCACGATGAAATCGGGCACTTTCAGTTCAAAGGGCTCCTCCCTCTTTGAGCGACGCGAACGCAGTATATCCAGACAAATTCGAGCAACAACCGTCGTCAGCCAGCCTCCGAGATTCTCAATGCCGCTATTTTCGGCAAGGCTGAGCCGAAGCCAGGCCTCCTGAACTGCATCCTCAGCGTCATCAGCGTCATCGAATGAACCGAGCATCCGGTACGCGATACGTTGGAGGTGCGCCCGGTTCTCCTCAAATCGTTTTGCCAACCATTCAGTCACACATTCCTCGCTTGCCTCTTAACCAATGACGAATGACGTTCGTCTTTTGTGACCTGGCTCGGGTCTCCCTGCGAGAAATATAGAGAGCTGAAGCCACTCGTCTCAAGCTGTGATCCTATTCGCCGCGCCTTTTGCAGAATCAAACTTACAGAAACATCAAACAAAGCGGGATCTCCGACTTCCGTCACATTGCGGCGGGATGTTTCGTCATGGATGTGTTGAACAACCACCCCGGAAGAAAAGGAGACGCACTCATGACAAAAACGACAGACCTCAAGCCAAGGATGAATCATCCGGTGATGACTCATCCTGACGCCATGCAGGCGTTGCAGGCTCTTGGCAAGGCAGCCCACAACGCCGTCGTCCCGTTGAAGACGCTTACCCTGGTCGAGCTGCGCGCAAGCCAGATCAATGGTTGCAGCGTTTGCGTTGACATGCACTCCCGGGACCTTAGGAAACTAGGAGAGACGGACGACCGTCTTTTCGCGGTGGCAGCGTGGCGGGATAATCCCAGCTTTGATGGAGCCGAGCGCGCCGCGCTGGCGCTCGCCGAAGCACTGACCAGAATCAGCGATCGCGCGGACGCTGTGCCGGACGATATCTGGGCAGAGGCCACCCGCCACTACGATGAGAAAGCGCTTGCTACTCTGCTGATCGCTATTGCGAATATCAATGCCTGGAACCGGCTCAACGTCGGCGTCCGGCAAGTTGTGGGGATTTGGAAGGGATGAGAATCGCGACGATTATCCTTTGTTTTATAGCCGTAGCGACCATTGCTGCAACATTTGCAGGGGGAATAGAAGACTCTGCTTCCCCTCGGAACCGCACGTACTGGATTGGCACGATCGCATATTGGATAGTCACGGTGATGCTGGCGTTCGAGATGGTGGCTGGAGGGATCTGGGATCTCCTGCACATTGAATACGTCCGGGTGATCCTGACGCACCTTGGTTACCCGATGTACCTTCTCACGATCATCGGGCTTTGGAAGATTCCTTGTGCCTTGACCGTGCTCGCCCCGCGCTTACTGCGGCTCAAGGAATGGGCTTACGCAGGAGCTCTCTTCAACTACACGGGAGCGGCGGCTTCTCACTTCTTGGTTGGCGACGGACCCAACAAATGGGGCTCCCCTCTCGTTTTCGCGGGCTTGGCCATCGCTTCCTGGGCCCTGCGCCCACGGATACGACGCCTCGCGCCAGCAGGTCCCGCCGCCGACGCGCGCCCGGTCACATGGGTGGTACCGATCGTTATCGCCGCTGCGATGCTGGCCTTGTCGTTTGCATCCCTGCCGAAAGGCCCTCCTGCCCCTTAAGGTCGCGCTCATTTCGGTAGCCGAGTCGCTGGATACTGGCTCGGCGGCGGGACGATTGGTCATCATCATCATGGGGCTGTGAGTCAGTGGGAGCGGGAGGCGATCGAGGAACGGACGCGCGATGCGCTACGCCACAAGCGCGGCAAGGGCGAGCGCGTGGGCAACATCGAGTTCGGTTTACAGGCTGGGTGCCGACGGTCTGGATCTGGAGCCGGACCCCGCTGAACAGGCGGCGCTAACAAATGATTCGGGAGCTTCGTTCCCCCGGCCGCAGCTTCCGCGCTATTGCAGGCGCGCTCAACAAGAGTGGCCACCGCACGCGGCGGAGCACGCTGTGGCGCCTGGAGTCCGTGGTCCGGGTAGTCAAGCTGGATGCAGCGAGACAAGAGCGACGCGTGGCGTAGACTTCGAGCGGCGTTTCGAACAACTGGTCCTCTGCGTAGCGGACGATCTGCTCCGTCAAGCGATCGTTCTTCTCCGTAAATAACGGGCCGTCTACCATTACCCCGATTTATGGAAGGGTGGCCGACATAACCGGGCGCTATCCGGGCATCCCCTTCAAAAGCATTGCCTTACTGCCTCAAGTGATGAAAAACGGAATTTCAGACGGAGTGTCGTCTCCGAATCTTGGATCAATTGTCCGGTCGGCTCTCTGCTTTACTTGTTCAGACCCGCTTCCCAATCCGTCAGCACGGTATCAGCGGCGCGGCCGCTGCATTAAAGTGGGTGTTGACCAGGAAGCATTGGCCGTCGGGCGCCACATCCCAACGATTGCTGGGCCAACAGTAATTCTGAAATCAGAGGGGTTATCGGTGAGCACAGCGGCGGTTCCCATCTTGCGGACAACGCTAACTCTCGCTGAGAAGACCAGCCGTGACGAAAGCATATCGGCCCTGATTTTTCCGGATGACCCGAAAATACACTGGGAGACCCCATGAAGACGGCTCTCGTTTTGGCGGTTTCGCTCCGCGTCCAACCGCACCCTTAGCCCTTTGGGCTATGCCATCTAGAGAATTGTACGAGACAAAGAGGGATGGTATTGTTCTTTTGGAGGTTTTTGCAAATGCTAAAACAATTCTCAATCGTTTTCGCGGCCGCGGCAATGTCCACGGCTGCATTCGGCCAATGGCCAACGCTCCTCACCGCAACCTACGATGACGGCTTTTACCAA
>JBEKBK010000072.1:0-21846 GCA_050015435.1 Bryobacteraceae bacterium | reverse complement strand
GCTAGGGCTACTGGCCCGGTCAGCGAGTTCGCGACCGTTCTTAGCGGCGTTTCCCAGGGCAGCCCAGTTGTGGTCCCAGATCCCCAGGCGCGAGCAGGCAGAAGCAGCAGAACTATCCACAGGGCTTTCTCGATACTCTGTTTCATGTTTGTTTCTCCTTTTCAGAATTCAGGGCGTGTTGAATGCGTACCCGAACAGCGCCCAGGGTCCTAATGCCGCCATCAGACGTAGACAAGTTTGTAGCGGCCATTCTCATGTCCCGTAACAACTGCAACTTCTCGAATCTTCCGGCCGGCCGGAATGCTGGCCTCTTGGTCGATGAAAACTACTAAATGGATGGTTTCCGCAATGAGCGTCTGCTTCGGCGCACTCGTCGCCTCAGCAACCAGGCTCTCAAGCTGGATCAGGCCCGCCTGGGCATCATTGCCATGAATGGTGGCTATCCCACCGGGGTGCCCAGTTGCCCAACTCTTTAAGAGCTGCAAGGCTTCCGGCCCGCGAACCTCGCCGACCACGATTCTCGTTGGGCGTAGCCGGAGGCAAGCACGAACACAATGATCCAGCGACACATTCGCGGTGGCTCTCAACCCCACGAAGTTTTTGGCGGCACACTGCAGCTCGATGGTGTCCTCGATCGTTACAATCCGATCGTTTGGTGTCTCCTTAGCGGCTGCGTCCAGCACCGCGTTGGCCAGTGTCGTTTTGCCTGCGCCGGTACCGCCGACAGCCAGGATGTTCATTCGGGCGCGGACGGCCCGCTTGATAATTTCCGCGTGATCCAGACCCCGGACAGATTCTCCGAAACTGCTCTTGCGGCTCCCGCCGGTGTTGATCGGATCATCCTTTCGGGTAAGTATGCCCGCGGATGTGTAGTCGTCAAGAGAAAAGATCGTTTTCGGGCGCTTGCGGATGGCAAAGACAGGGCTGCGGACCACCGGTGGCACAAGCCCCTCAAACCGGGCGTCATTCAAAGGCAGCTCCGTCTCTAGAATGGGACTTTCATGGTTCACGGCCGTGTGTCGCATGGAGGCAATCGTCCCCAGGGCGCTGTAAGCCGCTTCCTCCGACATCTGCCCAACGGAAGAGAACCCCTCCCCAAGCCTGCAGACCCACAGCAATCCATCAGGGTTCAGGACCACATCCTCCGTCCGGTCATCCTCCAGCAGGGACAGGACCAATGGTCCAAGCTCTCGGCACAATTTCTCGGTGACTCGTGTGGCCTGATTGGGAGCCATCATCTTTCTCTCCTTGATCCTTTTCTCGCCTGTTGCTAAGATATGGCTTGAGGCGTGCTCACGAGTAGAAGTATCTATACGCCACTCATCGTATGCTTTCTTTCGGAGCAAGTCAATAGGGAGGTGCAAGAAAAATGTCTACTACGACAACGATGCGATTCGTGGACGGTCAGATTCGGTCGATGGGCGTGCGGGTCTTTGAAGTAGGAGCGTTCAAACCTGCTGAAGCTGATTCTGGTCCTCCAGAACCGGAGATGTTCTTGCGCACCTGGGATTCCGAGTCCTTACTGCGGTCGGTCGGATGGCTTCGCCTGCAAAACCTGCGCGGCCGCAATATCTACATTCGACCCCAGGGCGAACACCCGCTCAGCTTGCTCGACGACCTCACCGTCGAATCCGTCGAGCGGATGAAGTCGGAGGGATTCGGCCCGGCAGTGGTCGTGGAAACCTCGCTGGGGAACTTCCAGGCCTGGGTGAATCACGGAGAAGTTCTTCCTAAGGATGTGTCCACGCGGGCCGCGAAGGTCCTAAGTCAGAAATTCCTTGGCGATCCCAGCTCCGCTGACTGGCGGCACTTCGGAAGATTGGCCGGATTTACAAACCGAAAAAAACAGCACATCAGCAAAGATGGCCTTTCCCCTTTCGTAAAACTGATCGAAGCCAACGGCGAGGTGTACCCGCAAGCTCAGGCATTTGTGGCCGAGATCCGCAAGGCGTGTGAGATGGAGCAACACGCCATACCCCGGCGGCCATTCGGAAGACCAGGAAGTCACTCCGGCCATCGGCAAACCATCGCGGATTTCAGACGGAAACCCCAGTACGAGGAAGACGGAAATCGTATCGATCTCGCATACGCGATCTATGCGCTGTCTCACGGTGCCACCGAAAAAGATGTGCGAACTGCCGTCGCAAGCAGGGATCTGAATCACAAAGGCACGCAAAAGCGCCAAGCCGAATACATCGAACGCACGATTCAGAAGGCCTGGACCGCGGTTCGCGGACTCGGCAAAGAGCGATGAGTTCGATATGGAACGCAGGGCGTAATCGGGCGAATTCTGCGTAGTCGCCGGTTGCACCTCCAATGTCGGTAGCGGGTGCGTGAGCGGGCCGGAGCCAACTTATTATTCCTCGTACACCTCGGTGGCACACTGAGACTTCAATCAGTAGCACCCTTCAAATCCCCACTAGATTGGACACAGCACCTCCCGTGTGTGCGGTTTGTGTGCGCAACTCCGAGCCGGAGGTAACTTATGGCTCGGAAAGCAGGCCAGCTCATTTCACGCGGACTGCACACGTGGCTCGTTCGCGTTTCCCTCGGTCGTGATCTGGAAACCGGAACACGGAAATACCACAACAAAACGATTCGCGGTTCATTCCGTGAGGCGCAGACCTACCTGAGAGCAAAACTCCAGGAACGCGAGATTGGACGCCTTCCCCGTGCGGCGGCGATCAATCTTAACCAATACTTGGATCAGTGGCTCATAACGGCAGCCAAACCGAGGTTGCGGCAGAAAAGCTACACGGATTACGAGGCGCTGCTCCGACTGCATATCCGTCCCGTCCTCGGGACAAGGCCGCTCGGCGCAATCGTTCAATTCGACATCCAGAGCATCTACGCTCGAATGTTTGACCGTGGGTTACCGGAACAGTGGAAGTGCACAAGCCGGGCTACGAAGAGACGTGGTGCGAGGGGCTCTCCGTATATCACAACCCGAACGCGCGAATACCGCTGCCGCCAGACTCCTTGCCGTGCTCCGCGCATCATACTAGCCGTGAAGGCCCTATCCTCAGCCGCCAGCCCGAATTTCATCCGGTCGGATCGACGACGCATGTTGTCGTTCCAACGTAAGGTCGGGCGGTTACGGCGCGTTTCGTGTCACGCCCCAGGTCGCCTCGTCAGAAGCGCGGTTGTTTCTCCATCAGGAAAGACCTGTCCGGACTCCAGGCGAACTTCTTGTAGACATGAAGCGCCGCGTCGATGGCCAGATCGCGGCTCCGTTTTTCAAGGTCCTCCGGAGACACGGGCATCTCCAGGTCGATGGCGTCCTGTTTGCACCAGAGGGGCACGGCCTTGCCAACCTCGAAGGAGTCGGGCACGAGGAGGCCGAGGCCGCCCGCCTTGCGCAGAGATATATTCAGCACTGCCTGCGGCGTTAAAACGCCTTCGACTGCCATTCGTTTCGTGAATTCGAAAACTTCCGCCGTCAAGCGCAAGACATGAAGATAGTGAAGTTCCTTCTCGGAGCCGGGAACTTCCTGAATCGTCCTGTTGTGTACAAACTGCCCGCTTCGAAACAGGACCCATCGCTCAAGCAGTTCCGGCTTGGTTTGCGTCCAATCGAACTCGCCCGCGACATACGTGCCTTGCTCGTCCTGCTCAAGGGAGGCGGACTTCACGCAGGGATAGTCGAATTGTTTGGTAGAAACGGCGGCGTGCTGGATGAAGTGGCTGATATAGGATACGTCTCTGAATTGGGCCTCCATGAATTCAATTGGCCGGATGAGAATACGCCAGTGGGGCCTTTGCCAAATGCGCCTCACGATATCAGGATTAGGAAGAGCCCTTATTTGTTCAAAGAAACGGCTAGATGCCAGGACTTGTTCTGGACTGAGTGTCGCTTGAGCGCCGCTGCTGGCTCCGCGATGCGAACGGATGAAGTCGCGGTTCAATTCTTCGATTTGAGCCATCAGATCGGCCGGAAACAAGTCGGTGACGATGTTCGCCTCGCGTAATATGAGTTGTCCATTTCCCCGGATCGCAGGATTGGGGTCCAGCGTGCCGATGACGACCCGTTTGACCTTCCGCTCGACGAGACGGCGGGCGCACGGAATCTTCGGGTGGTTCCGCTCCGTGCACGGCTCCAGCGTCGTGTAGACCGTGGCACCCGCGACGGATGTATCGGCCAGCTTGCGTTCGAGGGCGATGTATTCGGCGTGACAGCCGGGGATTTCGCCACGGTGCGCTGTGGCGAGGACCTTGCCGTCGGCGACGATCACCGCACCGACCTTCGGGTGCGTGCGGCCGTCTTCGCCGACGCTTTTTCTCGCTTGCTCGACGGCCATGAGCGCGAATCTGTAGTCGTCGGCTGTCAGTTGCGGGCCATTCGTCGGCGTGGAGTGGCTCATCCTCGCTCTCTCCAATCTCAATATCCCGATTTGCTTGGGAAGCTTCAGGCTCCGCTCCCTGGCGGTGATGCCGACCGCGCACCAGTATTCGGCGAAAAAGGTTCGTGGCTCGCCCAGGTAAGTATTACACTTGTCTTCGGCCTCTTGGGCGGCGGCGTTGAGATGGTTCGCCGCTTTCCCCTGCAGCCATTCAACGTCCTCATCGGTGAGCGGCAGCCTCGGATCGTCGCGCCACTTGCCGAGATAGACCTGGTCGAAAGCAGTCATGACACGGTCGAACCGCGCCAGCAGTGCGTCCCGGACAGCCTGGCCGGTCGCTGAACTGACGTAGGCCCCGCCGGCATTGTGGCGCTCCTTGATGGCGGCAATCTCCCGGTCCAGGCCGCCATAAGCCTCCTCGCGCCGGAGCGCGAATTGTTTCTCGCAAAGCGTTTCGAGCGCCTTGTGTGACGGTTCATCCATAGGCTTTCTACCAGCCTACGACCGCGGCGACGCGTGTGGGCTGCTGGCCGGCAGGCTCGGCTCGTCTCTCAAGCAGCCGTATACCGGCAGCAGGAAATACTCCTGAGCGATGCGTGCCGTTGCGTCGACAAGGAGCTTACGAAGGAGGTCGAGATCTTCTTTCATAAATGCCTACTTCAAGTTCTCGTAGCGCCTTAGGTATGCCGCAATCTCCCGGCGTGGAAGCCGAACGGTGAGGTCCTCCTGAAACACTCGAAGTACGGTGACGACGTCCTCCGCTGTGGACAGATTATTCGCATGGAGTTGGTCGAGGACCCACAAGATGCCGTGCACTTCAATCGCACGCTTAGCAGCAAGTGTGCGAAGTGCATCGTCACCGGAGAGCAGGATACAGCCCTTGTGTTCTTCTGCGAGAGCGAACGCAAACCCATCGTGCACCGAGAGCCGCGGTGTTTCGCGGATGATCTGCTGTGCCCGCAGAACCCGCTCGCCAGGCAGGTCGATAACTTTGAGTCCGCCCCGAACGAGCGCTTTCTTCTGTGCCGCTGTGAACTTCAGCAGTTCCTCGTCAAACAAGGTGTTCGGGATCAGGAACTCGTACGGGAGCCTGAGGAGGTGTTCCAACATCGATGCCTTGCGGAGATCGATGAGGCAACTTGTATCACTTACAACGATCCGCATCGGCACGCTGCGGCCCTTTCAGTCCGGCTTCAACATCGGACGTAGGTAACCGCAATAGCTCAGCGGCTTTCGTGATTGAAATCAGCCCTTCAGCAAGCGCGCGGTAACAGAGGCGCTCAAACCGGCGGGCACGCTCCCGCTCACCACGGATCTTGGGTTCTTCGAGTTCCTCGGGTTCTTGGGTACGCCATCCACGCGCGATGGTCTGAAATGCATAAATGAGAGTTGCCTGGCTGATGATCTCAAGTTGACGCAAGCGCATCAGTAGCGCAGCGCCGCTGACGCGGTAAAGGCGCTTCAATGCGATGATCTCGTTATAGCCGAGCGCGCTTCGGTGTTTTCCCACTTCGTTTAGCAAGTGTTCGCGCGGCACAAGGAAAGCGCCCGCGAAGAGATTGGCGGCTTTTTCCTCCTCGTGGTCGTCCAAGCAGTCGGCGTCGATCAAACGATGAAACAACTCGTGTGCGAGCGTCAGCCTACGGCGCTCCAGCGGGAACCTATTATTGACAACGATTACCGGAAGGTCCTCCCTTCCCTCGCCGCGGCCGACCATGCAGGTAAAACCGGAAATCCGGTCGGGAAGCGAGACGGTTAGGACCTTGAGCCCCTTCTCTTCCAAGAGCTCCGTCATATTAAGGATGGGATCGAGGCCGAGTTTCCAGGCGTCGCGGACTTCGCGGGCGAGCTTCTCCGCATCTGCGATTTCATGTAATCGGCGAAGGTGGGGGAACGGTGACTGCCACGTGGCGCTGTCGAGTTCCAAGATCAGTTCGATTTGGAGGTAGCGCTCGATCCATTCGAGCACCTCGGTTTCGACGTGGGCGCGGTCGCGCCCGGTGGTAGTGGATTTGGTGCGGAACTCGACGCCCGTCAACTCGATGCCCTGCGTGTCGAGCAGGTAGTTGAGCGACACACCGAGTGCCTCTGCGAGCACCATCAATACGCCGGAACTGGGCGTATCTTCGGCGCGTTCGTATTTCCCGATGGCCTGGGCGGTCACCCGCCCCTTCATCGCATCTGATAGATCGCGCAAGGAAAAACCGGCCTTGCGCCTGGCGAGTTTGATTCGATCAGCAATCACGGCGGCCTCCTTTCGACTCAGGTGTTCGGTTTACAGTTGCGCACTTCTAATATGTATTGTAAACTAAAGGCCAGATTCAGTCAACGCTGATTCCTCAGGATTCAGGGGTCCGGGCCGGCCTCGGTTGTGGTTTCTCGGTCTGCTGAACGTAGATAAAGGAGTAGCTGATGAACACGCTGGAAGCAAGTCGATCGAGCAGTCCGTTCGCGGCGGCGCAGATTTCTCACGCCGACATCGCGAACTTCGCCGACGAATCGGTAAACCTGAAACGGGAGGATGCTGAGGAATATCGCGAGCAGGTGCGACGACTGCGCGAGAAGCTGGACAAATACGCTGCCGATCATCCCGAGTTTGGCCTCATCAAAACGTTACTGTCGGGCAGCCTCGCCAAAGGCACGGCTCTGAAGACGCTCAACGACATTGATGTCGCGTTCTATGTGCGCATCGAGAAGGCTCCGCGTGCGGAGCCGGAACTGCTCGAATGGCTGGCCAAGCGGTTGCGGGAAGCATATCCGCAGATGAAGCCCGACCAAATCAAGCCGAACCACCACTCGGTCTGCATCAAGTACGCAGTCAGCGGGCTAAGCGTGGATGTGGTGCCAGTCCAGTACAAAGGTGACCCGGATGATCGCGGCTACCTATTTGCCTTTGACGGCGGCGAGCCGGTGCTGACGAGCATCCCGCTGCACCTTAAATTTGTCCGGCGTCGCAAGGCGCAGCAGGAAACGCACTTCGCGCAAGTGATCCGGTTGGTGAAATGGTGGGTTCGCCTGCAGAAGAGCAACGACGAGGCCTTCCGGCTCAAGTCGTTCATGACCGAGATGATCGTGGCGCATCTAGCCGACAGCGGCGTGAGTATGGCCGACTACACGATTGCGCTCGAAAAAGTGTTCGGCTATATCGTCAAGTCGCGGCTCAAGTCGCGCATCTTCTTCACCGACTACTACCCCGCATCGAAACTCCCTGGTCCAACCGGCAAGCCGATGGAGATATTTGATCCGGTGAATGAGACGAACAACGTGGCTGCCCTCTACGACGATTCGCACCGCCAGCAGATCGTGACCGCAGCGCAGGACGCGCTGGAGGCGATTTCGGAGGCCCGATTCGCCACTACGCGCGGCCGGGCGATTGAATGTTGGCAGGACGTGCTCGGTCCGTCCTTTCGGGGGTAAAGATGACGAATAGTTACAGCAGAACCGATTCTTTCTCGATCATTCACGCTCGGAAGCTGTCTTCCAAAGTCGCAACCGATATGCACCTGTGCGCCCAGTACTACGGCGAGCCATCCGAGGAGATGATTCGACGGTACGCGGAAGAACTCGCCCAATACTTAAACGAAGGCTGGGTCGGGGAGTATGAATTCGGCTACAAGAAGAACGGCCAGCGGGTGGTTAGTTGGCGCTACCGGGTCGATGAGAACGGAAACTTAACGACGGATGATCGACCGGGCAAACTGCCGCCCTACGTGGATGTGTCCAGCGCCACTTTCTTCAACTACCTAACGCAAAATTCCCGATTCTTCGCGCTACCTGCAACAGAGCGCGCGCGGTTCAAAGAGGGCTTGCCGGTGCAGCGTACCAACGGTGATCCACCAAAGGACGGACTCGGCTACTGGACGACGGACCGCAATTATTATTCCGGCGGGCGCGGGCTCAGCCGTCGAACCTTCCAGCCAATGTCATGACCGAAAGCAAGATAGACATATTCGAGGAAGTCCGGGAATTTCCAGATCCAACGGCTGCTCGGCGATTCGCGGCGCTTGTGGGCCTGGAGGAGATGAAGGAACGGCTACTTAAAGAAGCCCGGCTCATGCTCGATCCAGACAGTCTTTCGACGTGGAGCGCGACGTTTCATCGACCGAAAACCCGGATCACCGAATTTTTTCGGGATCGCCCGCCTCTGTTCATCTTTGCGGGCGACGTGGGGACCGGCAAGACGGCCCTCGCTGAAACCTTCGGCGACGCGGTCGCTCGCGAGGCCGATATCCGGGTGATGCTCTATGCGCTCAGCTTGAACGCGCGTGGGACTGGTGCGGTCGGAGAAATGACCACGCTGCTTTCGGCGGCGTTCTCAGAAGTCAAACAGGCGGCGCGAAAGAGTTCCCACCGGGGCGGCAAGCATTCGCATGGCGTTGTGCTGCTCATCGACGAGGCAGATGCACTGGCGCAGTCACGTGAACTGGCGCAGATGCATCACGAAGACCGCGCGGGCGTCAACGCGCTGATTCGTGGTGTCGATGACCTGGCAACCGGCAACTTCCCCGCAATCGTCGTCATGTGTACCAACCGGCTCAGTGCGCTCGATCCGGCGGTTCGTCGCCGCGCTGCTGCAACATTCACATTCACACGCCCAAACGATCAACAGCGCCACGCATTGCTGCATCCCGTTCTCGAAGAGCTCGGCTTTACTGCCCAGCAGATTCATTCGATCGTATCCGCAACGGGACCAAGTCATGGCCGCGAATATGGGTACACGTACTCGGACCTTGCACAGCGATTTCTTCCTGGGTTGCTGCTCGCGGCTTACCCCTCGAAAGCGGCGACGTTTGTCCTGGCGAAGGACGTGCTTGAAAAGCATCCCCCCACGCCGCCATTTGCGGAAAAGGCTCTCTGATCATGGAGGCAGGCGCATGAACGACTGGTCTCTCCAAAAGCTCCTGGCCAAGCTGCATGCCGATATTGAGCACCGGCTGACAACGGCGCGCGAAGCGTTTGGCCATCCGGTGACGAAGGGCGATGCGAGCGAAGGAATCTGGCTCGATCTGCTTCAGACGTATCTGCCCAAACGCTATCAGGCCGCGAAGGCGCATGTGGTCGATAGCGCAGGGGTGTTCAGCGAGCAAATCGACGTACTGGTGTTTGATCGCCAATATTCGCCGTTCATCTTTGAATTCGAGGGACAGACCGTCATACCGGCAGAGAGCGTCTATGCGGCGTTCGAGGCGAAGCAGACGATGAACGCGGATCTGGTGGGATACGCCAAGAGAAAAGTCGCCAGCGTCCGCCGCCTTCACCGCACCAGTCTGCCGATACCGCACGCGGGAGGTGTCTACCCGGCAAAGACACCAGCCCACATCCTTGGCGGGCTACTGACGTTCGAGAGTGAATGGTCGCCGCCGCTGGGCGATTCTCTCATCCGGGCCCTGGAGAATTCGACGGATGCAGACGGGCGGCTGGATCTCGGCTGCGTGGCCGCGCATGGCACGTTCGGATGCGACCGCAGTCTTTGTTACGCCATTACCGAACAAGGAAAGCCGGCAACGGCGTTCCTGTTTGAACTGATCGCGCGACTGCAAAACACCGCCACGGTCGCGATGATCGATATTCGGGCCTATGCGAAGTGGCTGGCCGCCTAGCCGTAGATGAGACATGGTGGATAGCGCCGATGCCAAGAAACAACGCGAGCGCGCCATTCTTGACCTGATCTACGCTTCACGTCAGGTTGATGATGTCGCGCCCAGCGAACGGCCTGACTTCGTTCTTCGCCATCGCTGCGGGTTTCATTTCGGTGTGGAAATAGCCGAGCTCTACCATTCGCAAACCACCGCCAGGCTGGAGCGGATTCCCGAATACGCCGGTGAATTACTCAGCGGCGGCCGATTTCGGCACAAAGACGACGCCGGTCGAATCAAAGTCGGAAGGGTCGATATCCTGAGCGACCGCAATGAGGTGGTCTACAGCCAGGTCGAAGCGATCATCCAGGATGCGCCGCCGGTGGCTGAGTGTGCGCGTACGCTTGCCGCGTTGATTGCTGCCAAAACGGAGAAGCTCGCGAGTCCTCCGACAATACTTGCTCACGTCAATCTCCTGATTCATGACCGCACGAACGTCCTTTTCATGGTGCCTCGCGAGAAGTTTTTCCAGCTTTACTTCCAGCCCGAACTCAAATCGGCGTTAGCATCTACGCAGTTCAGGGAAGTGTTTTTCTTGACCAAGATGAAGGACGGCACGGGATTCGTGCCGCTCAAAATGCTGTGGCTAATGTCGGAGGTTTATTTCTTTAACGCGATCTACACGGCGACGGAAAGCCACGCGCGTTTCACCCCAGCCCGATACGAGTTGGAAGTGTTTGCATCGTACTTTGGCGATCGCGTGAAAGGGCCAGTCTTATTTCGAGTGGATGCGGGCGGTATGGAAGTAATCTACGGCGACGCTGGTTTCCTTGTTGCAGCGGACAAGTCGGTTTTCGTGCGCACCTATCAGGACGACCCTTTCCCGGCGGACGCACGACCGCCAGAGCGCGGTCTTGCGGATCAGCTCGGCCCAGACTTCATGGGCAAATTGACGGAGCACCACGCATCGAACACGTTCGTGAGTGGGATTTGTTTCCCGGCGGGAACTTGAGCCGATGAGTGATACGCGCGATACGAATTTGCACGGCCCGCTGCCGGACTGACGCTTGCGAGGAAATGCGTCTTGCCCAGGCCCATACGCCGTGCTACGTTAAAAAGTAGCGCTGTGGTGGTAGGTCACCTTAAGTAAGCCGTCGCGTAAGCCACGCGGCGAGTCAGTATGAAACCTACCATTGAAATCCTGATCGGTGCACCTGTAATCGGCTCCGAGGCTGCGGCTCTAAGAGCCTTGGTGTCTTCGCTCAATGCGCCCGCACTCATTCTGGTCAATTTTGAGGTTCAAAACCGGGGTGCGTGCCGCCAGATCGATTTTGTAGTGGTCACACTGCAGCGAGCGGAGCTTATTGAACTCAAGGAAATTACGGCTCCAGTCAGGGGTGACGTTAATGGTCCGTGGCGGATTGAAACGGCTCCAGGCGTTTTCGTCCCTTATGGGGGACCGAACCCGTGGGTGCAAGCGCGCGATGCCAAGCTAACCCTCAGCGATGCAATGCATGCTTTTGCGAAGCGAGGAACGGTCCCTCAGGCAACGGAAAAATTCTTCAAGGAGTTTGATGCCTGCGTCGCGATCTACCCTCGAATCGAACCCGGCTCGCAGTTGCCGCGGGGCGACTTTAAAGCCTGGATCAAATCTTTTGGCGACGCAGTTCAAGGTCTCAACTCAAGCCCGTTTCCTGTATCGCCATCCTGGGGACTCGCAGAGTGGCGGACCTTTGCCACGCAACACCTGAACCTGAAGCCGGTGTCGCTTGCGGCGGCGATTGATGCGTCGGTCTTCTCGGCTCATCAGCGTCTGGAGGAATTCGGAATTCGGCTCAAGGAACAGCCCATAGCTCCGCTATTGAAGGCTGCGCCGGGTGAGCTGGCTGGAGAGAACCTGATCGCAGAACTTTCTTCCGGCCAAAATGTGCTGCTGCTTGGGCGCAGTGGGCTTGGCAAGAGCTTCCACCTTGAACACTACCGTCGCCGGTGTGCCGAATCAGGCGAGATTCCGATACTGGTGCACGCCGGGCACTACCGGGGCGATCTGAACCGAGCGATTCACAAGGCAATTGGTCCCTATACCAGCCTAACGCCGGCCGAGCTTCTGGATGCGGCGGGCCGAATCGGTATGCGGGTCGTGCTCATAGTGGACGACTGGAATAAATGCCCAGCAGGTTCGCAGGGTGACCTCGGCAGCGATCTTGCAAGTTTCCAGGTTCGCTACGGTGCCCGAGTGGTAGTCGCTGCTCAGCAGCGCCCTCTCCTGCCATTCTTCACGAAATTCAGAGGGCTTGAACTCGCAGCGCTCCGGCCTGAACAGAAGCGACAGATTTTTGCTTTTCATGTGGGTCCTCCGGACGCGAATCGAGAATGCAGCTTATCAGAAGCATTCTCAACTGCATTTGACCTCAGTGTTGCTGCTCGCAGCTGTAAGAGCGGATCGCTTCCAGCCACGCGCTGGGAACTCTATGACAGCTACACGCGCTCAAGGCTTCCGAACCCCGCAGCGAGGGCAACGGCACGGCAACTGGCCTGGTTCATGGGCGAGAACATCAAGCCGTTCCTCTCCACCGCTGAATATGAACGGATCAGCGAGCGGTTTGCAAGCGAACTGGGAGCGCCGGTCACCGTTGTCGAAGAGGTAACGAAGAGCGGCTTGGTTGTCATCGAAGGGGATACCGTAGCATTTGAACACGATCTCTTACGGGACTTCTTCCGATCGGAGTCGTTGCTGCGGGATGCTTCCGGCCAGACGCTGATCGACAAGCTGCTTGAGCCAAAATATGCTGACCTGGCTGAGTTTGTCGTGCCGAATATCGCCGAGGAGACAACGCTTCTCGGTCTTCTTGCTCATGCCGATTCGCGGTTGCTCTCCCTGGGTTTCAGAGGAGGATTGGGGCCACGGGCGCAGAGCGTTATTCGGCAACAGTGCCATGATCTGCTGCTCAGAACTCGGGACAGGCTGCCGCAGGTCAGAGTCGAACCCGTCGTCGGCGAATTTGAAGATGGCCGGAAATTCGTATCTTCGGCGCACACTGACGAGCGATCGTCGGCGTCCTCCCATGAACGTGTGATCTGCGCGGTCATCGTAGACAACCTAGAAGATTACGCTTTGCGCGAAGCGTTTCTGGAGTTGCTGGATGTGGGCGAGTGGGCGCTGAAGGCCGCTGCTGATGAGGCCGCAAGAGCGCAGGGGCTCAAGCCACTCCCCGTCTGGCGAGAGCTGATGCGGCTGAATGTGGTTTGCCGGCACAGTGGGTCGATTCATCCGTTGCTGCTTATGTCCGCAAATCTCCGGGACACACCACGATTTGGAGAGTCATCACGTCCGTCGCCGCTGCGTGATGCCTTACTGGAACGCGCAAGAGCGAAGAGTTCGGGTGCGCTTGTTCAACTCATTCTGATGTCGGAGTTGCGATATAGCGAGGCAATTGCCATTGAAGACGTGGTGAATCTATTCACCCAAGCCTGGAGCAGCGGCGTCTACATTATCCAAATGGAGGCGCTCGATTTCGTGCATTCATGCGCCAGTGCAATCTGCAAGGAAGGTCCGCAGGCTGAAGCCCGAATTATCGAGCTATTGGAAGGCGTCGATGTCAGCAAGAACGTTATGCTGTCAACGCAGTGGTTGGAGGCGAGAGCATCGTTCACCGGTTTCGATTGCGGAATCACCACCGAAGACGCCCTTGCTGAGTATCGCCGCATAATCGCGACCGCGGCTAACGGTGACGATCCGCTATGGGAGCTTGAACGCGAACGCGATCCGGACGCGACATTCGCGCAATTCGCTAGCAGTTTCGCATCGTCGGCTCTGGGCAAGATATTTGAAGATATCTTCCAGGGTGTCTACTACGAAGCGTATGAATTGCTGGCCGCTGCGGAAAAGCAGCGGCTGTTGACGCTCGCGCTTCAGGATCGGCAGTCGCATCTGTTTCAGGCGTGGTACTTGCGAGAACTACGCAAGGTCGGCTGTAACGGCGCGAAGGATATCCTGGCGCGATTGGGAAGCCGTATCGATGGAGATGCTTTTTGCCCGCAGGAGACGGTTGAGACGTTTGCGGTAGCAAACGAGGCCTGGGCAAGTATCAGTGAAGAGCCTTTGCACTATGCAGATCCGTCGTCGCCCGATCATCGGGTGTGGGCAATTGCGGGTGAGTTGATTTTCTGGCTTAGCCGCCCTGACGGTCAGAATACCCCCGCGCGTGCAGCAACGTTATTTGTCGACTTGCGGGGAGCACCTGAGGCGGTTCCCGATGTGTTACATCATCTTGGGAGCGGCTATATGGGGACGAGACAAGCAGCACCGTTCACCACATGGCTGGCCAAGCATCGGGACGGTGTGCGCGCAGTTCTCGACTGTTGCCTGGAGCATGAAGGGCGGCTGACCAGTGCGTTCAAAGGTGCAGAGTACCGGCAACGCGAACTATTCTCTTGGGTTATTTCCACGCTCGCAGAGATTGGGGACAGCAAGTCCATCCAAAGGCTGCGTGTATGGACCGACCATCCGGTTTATGGTAAGGGCGCGATTCGTGCGATTGAGACAATCGAACAGCGAGATGCCTCTGCGGCCCGAGTATAGAGCCATCGTCGCGAATCTTGCGGCGAGTCCATCGCGTTCGCAATTCTGGCCTTTACACAGCGCAACGACAGAACGCGAACACTATAACGGGACAGATCGATTCGAGCGGGCGTTCGGCGGTGGCGAAAAGGGGGATGCACAAGGGGGGATTCCCCAGGTTGTTGGAAAGACTGAGAAAACGCGAAAGGGGATGGAAGGTTTGGAAGGGAACTTCACGCGCCCAAGGCAGGTGATGACTGCACACAACTGGCACACAAAAGTCGTCGGCCATGTTGGAATTCCATTAGTCCTCGGTCGCAACTCCACTGATTAAAGCGAATCAGTGTTCAAGATTGAACGCCTTGGCATCTTCTCGCATAAGCGAAACTCGACGATGACTTCGAAGAACCGCGCTGCGACGGTTTATCGGTTCCCCATGGTCAGAAATCTGGCTCCACGCGGCCGCAGCCTCCAACCTTCGGCTTCACCGGAGTCACCTACCGTACAACGGAGTAGATGAGTAGCCAAAATACTGACAGAGCAAGAATGATCCGAAAGAGCCACGCCCACCCATCCCCGCGCAACAAATGCAAGATCAACAGAACTCGCAACATAGAATACATGGGAACCTCACTGAAGCAATTTACCGACGCAAACTCCTGACACAAACAGCAAGAGCGCGCAGGCTACCCCCAGTGCAACCCATTTCTCCAGAGCGGTCCTGGAATGGGCACGGTGCACCTCGAGCACGAACTCACGGGCTTGCTTCCCGGCGGCAGCTATGTCGCTTTCGAGAGCATGCCGGATTGCCTCCGTCGCGTCCTTGACCTCGCTTGCCAGCAAGCTGCCGGCTCTCGTCTGTACACGCGCGGCGGCCTCGTCAAAATCCGCAATCGTGTGGCGTGCCCTCTCAAGTAACTCCGCCATGGCCTCTTCTAAGACGAGCTGATTTATCGTGACCAGCGCGAACGCGGCGTCGTCGGGTTTGAGCAGAATACCGTGCCGCGCAGCGACAGCGCCAATGATGCGTTGAACATCCAGCCGGCTCCCGAAAGTTTCCATTTCATTCCAACCCTAAACGATCGAGTTGCTCAAACAGATCCCGCCGAACGATGGCCAGCCGTTGTTTCGCTACCAGCGAAAACTCCCCACTTCTGATCGCCGAGTTGAAAGTTAGCCGCCGTTCCAGCATTTCTTTGACGTCATCCCCGAAGGTATTCGAGTTGCGCTCGCGGATCGTTATGGAGCCGAACAGCTTGTCCGCATGTTGCTGTGCGATCTTGAGATCTTCGAACGGTTGACCTTCATGCCCGGCGACCTCACCAAAGTATTCGTTCAGCCAGACGACGATGTTCTTCTGCCCCGTCGTCTTCGCGACTTCCGTGAACCCGTTCAAGGTATCGGTCATCGCCTGGCCTCCTGTGACGACCGAATGAACATACACTACCCGGCCGTGTTCGCCCAGGAACCGCAGGATTTCGTTTTCGAGGATGTAATTCCACATCGGAACGAACGTCGTCGCGCCCGTATCGATCACGAAGACTCCCTCACCATGGCAAATCTTTTCAATGAGTGTGTCGAACTCCTTCTCATTGATCTGGCCCTTCCGCAGGACGTTCACATGCTCGGCACCCAGTTCCGCGTATTGAGCCAGGGTCGCATTGACCGGGTCGGTGTCGAAACACTGCACCGACTTTTGCCGGTCTTTGAAGTATTGAGCCAGAATCGAAGAGACCAGACTCTTCCCTACGCCACCCTTACCTTGCAAGACCAGGTGAACTGCCGGCCTACCCTTCCCGTTTCCCTCTGCAGCCGCCTTTCCCATAGAAGCTCCTTTCACTCCAACAGATTCTTATTCGTTGAGAACGCGTCGTATTCAAACCCTGCGCTCCTTTTCCTTTCTCGTTCACGCCGAATGTTCGCGAACGGATCCCCGGACACCGGCACCGTCGCAAGCAACTTCCCCGGTGCTTGCCCTGCAGCGGGGCCTTTGAGCACCGCCTTTCCCGCCTGCCCGGCCGCGGCTGCGCTGTAGGCTCTCCGGGATTGGTGTTCACGCTTCAATCGCCCGATATACATGGAGAGCGTCCTGTAGCCGATTTCAATACCCGCGTCATTGAGCCGTTGGTGGACTCGCTGCAGTGTGTGACCAGCGGCGAGTGCCTCCTGAATTTCCCGCCAGGCCCATCGAATCTGACCCATCTTGGTTGTGGGCTTCTCGGCGCTGAGGCCCCGCAAACTCACCAGAATGTGTTCTCGATTCATCGATCACTTTCCTGTGTCAACAGTATGCTCGCAATATTCAACAAAGGTCAACAGTATTTGTCAAGAAACAAGTCATCCAAATACGGAAGTCATCAAGTGTCAACGATAATCAACACGAGTCAACACAAATCAACGCGCCAGCCGTGGCCGCCGCCTTATAGAACGCTTGAATATGGGCGAAAGGTTGGCGGCGGCAGCGCCCACAAAGGCCTTAGTGGAACATAAAGGGTGAATCCCTGCGGGTGGCCTTTTTAGTGCGTTCTTATTTACTCACAATGACTTTAAGCGGGTTCTGTTATTACACAAGTGAATCTCTTTCGGGATTCACCGTGGATTAAGCAGGCTACGAGTTTTCGGGCGTTATCGCCGTCACTTCGCTCTGCCACGGTTGCAACGCTGACTGAAACAGGCGCCGGTGCGTGGACATCCCGCTCCGGTTTGAGGGGGAGCCAGAAATCCAGCCGGAGTTGCTCACGGAAGCGCCCAGATCGTATTGCGTGGATGTAGGTCTGATCGGGGTGGCTTGACAGGAAGGCTACAAATGAGCGTAGATAGTGGCAGAGATAGCCACACGCCACGTGACGTGTTAGGGTCAAGCAGCCCGAGCGTGGTGCGGATTTTCAGGTGGCAGAAATCTCATTTGGGATCGCGCGCAGAAAGAGGAGGACCCAATGCCGCAGTGGACCGTCCGATTGCCCGAGGAATTGGCGCTGGAGATTTGTAAGGCTGCGGAAGAGCGCGGCTTTTCGTCACCGAGAGCGCTCATCCGTGAGGCCGTGCGGAAGGAGTTACAAGCCCGCGGCGGAGCCGCCGAGGAGATGGAAGGCCGCCTCGTGGCCAGCCTGGACCGATTGACTGCCGAGCTGCGCCGGCTCGGGACTGCGCAACAGGCTCAGTTTGCCCTCACGGACGCATTGGCGAAGGTTTTTCTGGTGTGCATCCCGGAGCCCCCGAACGACGTGGTCGATCACGCGCGCAGCCGTGCCATGCTTCGTTACGACAAATTCATCAAGAGTGTCGCCGCCTCCATGACCGGCGGATCGCGGACAGCACTGACTGAATTGGTGAACCATGGCGAGTGACGAAAAACCGTTCCGCCTGCGACTTCGGCGACCCAAGCGTCAGCGCGCTGACGAGGTTCGAATCTGGTCTGCCGCGTTTAGACGTCTTTTTCATGTGGTTCGCATGTCTAGCCGCCGGATGGGGAAATTCGGCGGCGTCGCACGACCGGCACGCCCTTACACCCAGCGTTGCGCAGTGCGAGTAACCTACTCAAGCAATAGAGCTCCTGGACAGTGGGGCGCCCATGGCCGTTACCTCGAACGTGAAAGCGCAACTCAGGGTAAGCCGAACGAGAAAATGGGGTTCAGCGCGGGCTCCGAGCCCATCCATGTGGCCTCGATCTTGGCGAAGTGGCAGAGCGCGGGCGATGAGCGTATGTTCAAACTCATCATTTCCCCTGAATTCGGTGAGCGCATGGATTTGGAGGCCCACACGCGGTCGCTCCTGGCACAGATGGAACGGGACCTTGGCACGAGGCTCGAATGGGTCGCCGTGTCCCACTTCAATACCGGTCACCCGCACGTGCACATCGCCTTGCGTGGGATCAACGATCGCGGCCAGGAGCTCCGACTTGAGCGGGACTATATCCGGCTTGTCATCCGGCGCCATGCCGAAGACCTTTGTACGGCGCAGCTGGGATATCGCACCCAAGCCGATGCGGACGAAGCTCAGCGGCGGGAAATCGATCAGTGCCGCTATACCTCATTGGATCGGCTCATTGACCGCACAAACAAAGGGGGGGGAACTGGAGAGGCGCAGGGCGCTCATTTCACCATCAATATAGACCCGAACGATCCGGCTCTGCACGGTTTCGCGAAGGTTCAACAGCACCACACCTCCGCGCGTCTGATCGTTCTTCAAAAAATGGGCCTGGCGGAGCACGCGGGTTCCGGAACGTGGCACGTCCGGCGAGATTTCGAAGAGGTGCTGCGGGCGATGCAGCGTGCCACCGACCGGCAAAAAGTTCTCGCGGCACACGGAGCACTCTTGTCCGACCAGCGGTTGCCCCTTCAGGTTACCCATCCAGGGGATGTGAAGGAACTCGAAGGCCGGGTGCTGGGGCACGGACAGGAAGACGCCACCGGCCGTGCATACATGCTCATTGAAGGCACCGATGCCAAAGTGCATTTCATTTATTACGAGAGCGGCATTGAGGCGGCCCGGCATCGAGGGCTCATGCGCGTCAATTCCTTCGTGAGGCTCCGCAAGAGCTTCAGCAAGGGACGAGGTGCGTTAATTGTCCATGACCTTGGCGATGCGGAAAGGATCCTTGGCGACAAACGCTACATGCGTCGAAGTGCTCAGGGGTTGATCAAGCGCGGAGCCATCACCGACGAAATACCCTGTTGGGCTGGGTGGCTAGGGCGTTACAAAGCCTTGCTTCAAGCAGAACTGAAGGGGATTAAAGGAACGAGGCAGCATCCAGAGCGGCCGCTAAGTAGCCACGGTCGAGAGTAGAAACCCTGAACACATGCGTCGACGCGCGCCCCAAAGACGCAGAATTGAAAGCCGGGCAGGCGAACAGTTGTTTGGTTTCTGTGTCAACGCTCGCGATGGCGTTCGCTTGTAAGGAATCGCACAAGTATCTGACGCTGGTGTACCAGATCGACCAGGGATTCACTCGCCTGCTTTGGGTCGGCAAGGAACGCACAATCGAATCCTTCCAGGGCTTCTTTCCCGTCATTGGCGAGCAGGTGGCTTCTGAGATTCTGTTTGCCTGCTCTGCTACTCGAAGTAGCTTCTTCGGTTTGCACAACGAATCGTTAAGCGCATTCCCTGAATCAAGACACATTTGACCCGCGGTTTAGTCTACTTAACGTGCCAAAATCAGTCAAGTCCAAAAGGGTGCCAGAAATCAAGCAAAGGTCAATCAAAACCGGCGCCACTCGTCAAATGCAGAAAGGTGGATGGCTAGATTGCGGGTTTCCGCGCACCCTGTGCGGTGCCTCCACCCAGACCTGTAGCATTTGGCGCAAGAATCCAATATCGTCAGCTCGACGCCCTTAACAGCCTGTAAGTAAAGTCGCTTTCGGGCGGTACGGTGATTGATGTTGGCACGAGGCGATTCCATCGCTACCAGATGTTTTCAGCTTGTGTGAGTTTGAAAAAAGCAACGCGCCGCCTATCGGGATGTGCCCACCGCCAACATCGGTCGCAGGATCAAGCTCAGATTGAAGGCTGCCGCATGAATCAGCAGGACTTGGCGATGTTGTTCTTGCCGCGCACATGCACCCGTCTCATGCCGTCGGTGTCGTACAGGTGAGTGCCGGCGGAGCTTCTTTCACAGTTCCCGCGTCGTCTCATCAGCACCTTGGCGTTCTGGCTTATTGCGCTCGAAATCGGGATCGTCGCTGGCCATGTAGCGATCCAACCCGAGCGGCTACAAGCCGACGTCCCGCCACGCTTCGGCACACCAATTGCTATAGACAAAACCGCGTATGAAACGCACCCGCATAGATGTCTTGCTCGTGGGGGCCTTCCTGAGTTGGCCGTTATTCGCGTTTGACGCGCTTCCGCCGCTTCCGCCATCCGTCAGGTTTTTCGTAACACCCTCACAGCCGCCTGGCACGCTTCCCAACGCCATTGCCACCGGGTCGGACGGCGCACTGTGGTTCACCGAAGGCGAGGTCGACAAGATTGGGCGGATCACTTCCGCTGGTACCATCACCGAGTATCCAGTGCCGACGGCGAGTAGCGTGCCTCAAGGAACACCTCGGGGCCGGACGGCGCGCTGTGGTTCACCGGATCCCAGGGCAACAAGATTGGGCGGATCACCACCGCTGGTACCATCACCCAGTACCCAGTACCGACCGCAGGCAGCCAACCTACCCCCGCCATCGACACCAGCGTCAGTCCTGACGGCACCGCCTCGGTCCCGCAGCAAGCGCCTCGCTGGAAATTTCCGGGGGCAACTGGCTGACAGTATCACCCGCTTCTGACCAGACCGCACAGCGCGGCATCCCGGACCCCGTTCAGCCAGTGCGCACCTTCTCCGGAGCTATGCGGCAGGCTCGCGTGTGGTCGCGGGCGCTTTCAGCAGCAGAAATCGCGACGTACGCGCAGCAAGTGCTGACCGGCAGCGAGAATGGGCTTCTGGCGGACTGGCCTCTGGACGACGGCGCTGGTCAGACCGCAAGGGACATCGGTCCAAACCATGCAACGCTCACTTGTTAGGCAGCGCAAATTGGACTGTCCTGACACCGGTGCCGCCGGTGCTGACAATCAGCAAGACGCACACAGGCAACTTCACGCAGGGGCAGGCCAACGCTTCGTACGCAGTGACGGTGTCCAATCAGGCAGGCGCTGGAACTACCAGCGGGACGGTGACGGTGACCGAGACGGTGCCGTCAGGACTGACGTTGGTATCGATGGTGGGGACGGGCTGGACGTGTCCGGGGACAGCGGCCAACAACTGTACGCGCAGCGATGTTCTTGCGCCGGGCCAGAGCTATCCTTCGATCACCGTGACAGTGAACGTGGCATCTAATGCAACGTCGCCCCAGGTGAACGCGGTAGCGGTTTCAGGCGGCGGCTCGGCGCCTGCTAACGCGAACGATTCGACCACCATCCTACCGCTGCCGTCAACCCCCAGTGTGTCCGGAGTCGTCCCTGGCTCCGGGAGCGGCATGAGTCAAACTTTCACCTTCACTTTCTCTGACCCTGCTGGGTGGCAGAGTCTTGGGGTGCAGGACATTCTTATCAACAGTGCTTTGGATGGCCGGCATGCTTGCTATATTGCCTACGTCCCGTCTGGTGCCACCACCGGTTCTTTGTATCTCGTTGATGATGCCGGAGACGCAGGCGGTCCCTATACGGGGATGGTGCTGCCGAGTTCTCAAAGAGCCAGCAACAGCCAATGCACCATTAATGGGACGGGAAGCTCGGCGAGTGGAAGCGGAAATACTCTGACACTCACACTTGCGATCACGTTCAGTTCAAGCTTTGCCGGGAACAAGATCTTCTATATGGCGTCGGCCGATACGGGCACGGGCAACTCGGGTTGGCAAACTCCGGCGACCTGGACGGTGCCTGGACCACCGCC
>JBEKBK010000071.1:0-22563 GCA_050015435.1 Bryobacteraceae bacterium | reverse complement strand
AGTCCTCGCGTTTCTTCTGCTCAGTGGTTCGTGCATAGACCTGGCCACTGGCGATTTCTAAGGCCGCGAACAGGTTTAGGGTCCCATTGCGTTTGTAGGTGCTCTTCATGGCCCGCACTACCGCCCCGCTGTCGGTCTCCACATAGCCGGAGGGCCGTTGGATCGCTTGGATGCTGGGCTTCTCATCCACGCTCAATACCAGCGCGTTCAGGGGTGGATTCAAATACAGCCCCACCACCTCAGCGGCTTTAGGTGCGAACTCGGGATCGGTGCTCACGCACCAAGTACGCAGGCGCTGAAGGTAGATCCCTTCCCGGCGCAGAAGTCGCCACACGGCATGAACACTCGCACCCAGTGCCTGAGCCACCGCATGGCCATCCCACTGGCCCAAGCCCGCCGGAGGCGGCTGCTCCAGCAACGCCAAAACCCGGTCGCGAAATGTCGCATCGTAAGTGGGAGGCTTTCCGGAGCGCGGCCGATCATGCAGGCCAGGCACGCCATCCTGAGCAAAGCGCCGCCGCCATTTGCTGACCGTGGGAATGGACGCACCCGTCTCACGCGCTACTTGCCGAATTTCCTTTCCCTGCAGACAACCCAGCGACTTCGGCTCATTGCAGTCAACTCAGCACGAACCTCCGCTGAGCAATCCAGTGGCGCAGCTTGCTTGGGCATCTCCCAAACATTCTAATACACTAATGTAGTATTGCAACTAAGCACTAGCTCCGGATCTGCGAGCATTCGTCTAAAGACGGTCCGCACTATCCCCTCCGAAATGTACATGATGTCTCATCTATCTTGGGATCGTCTTTCCAAGCGCCCGTGGATGATGATCGACCGCGTTCGGTAGCAGGCTTTGGTTTTCTTAAACACATCCCTGGCCACCTCGGGAGTATCGGCGAGAAAGAACGAGATGCGTTGAGCCAACTTGTAGCCGATCTCGGCAGCGTCGTCGGCCCCGGAAAAGCGATTCGAGCGCCATCCAGAAAAACGGATAGCGTCGATCGGCAGAATACATGGTCAACGCAGCCAAGAGGATCGAAGGGCTTCCCACACAGGATTCTTCCGCGGGATGTCGACGAGGATCGTGTGCAATTTCGCCGCGTTCTCTAAGTGGCTCGCGGTTACCTCGCTTTTGATGTCTTTAGGGTGGCAATAAACGGGCGTCTGAATTCCGCTATGCAGAAGGCGACGGGGGTTTTAATCTCGGAGGGTTCAAGCCTTTCGGCACGGGAAGCTATCACAACGCCCGGAATGGCAGGGCATCGAGTAGAGGTCTGTGATTCCGATTCGCTGTGCTTAGGGCGTTTTTCACGATCTGTGACACGTTTTTACCGTCGTCCGGCACCCCGGCAGGGCCCCCTGGGCTTACTTGGACTTCTTAGTCGCGATTCGCTGCCAAAGGTGAGTGGGACGTGCTCTTCCCTACCCATGAATAAGCCTTCTTGTTCCTCCGAGAAAAGGCCCACATATTGGGTATTGCCGGTAGCCATTTGGACATTATCCGTGACGGCCGCCGCTCTGCATGAACTCTCTGGACTCATTGCCAAAGTCACCTCGATCATCGAAGGTAATAGAGGATGGACCAGCGGCCACGCGCGCTTCAGGAAATAGCGATTCAACCAGATTTTCGCTGACCAATAACCGCGCCAGTTCGAGTGTATTGCGAATCCGGCAGTAGGTCACGGTGTGGAGGTCGATCTTGCCGGTTGTGGAGGCGATTTTTTCGAGACAAGCGCGATCGCTGGCGAAATGGACCGGCGTTCGGATCGCCGCGGGCGTGGATGCGGTGAGGGAATTAATGTAGGTGGGGGTCCAATCGATCTCCGCGAGCAAGCGGTCGTGAATCACGTCGGCCATTCCGATCCCGACTCCGTTGCGGTACGTGTTCGCGCTCAGGCCCCGTACATAGATGCGATGCACGCGAGGCGTATCGGGGAAGGGATTGTAGTGCGCATGGATACTCCGATTGATGACCTTTGTATCCATTCCGGCCCCGCTAATGTCTTTTCCGATCTCGTCCACGATTAACACGTCGATTTCAGGCGCGGGCAGATTCGCCTTCCATGACTTCACTTCGCGCAGGAGTCCCTCTTCCTGAGCGATCAGCGCGTTGATTCCATTCTTTGCGCTGATCACTTTCAGCCCGGCTGTCTCATGATGCGCTCCTTCTTGAATCGCGAGACCGCCGAGAACTTTTCGACTTTCGTGAATCTTCGCTGCCGTCGTGCGGATCACTGTTTCCAGGCCGACACGGTAGCCGAACGTATGATACTGGCGAGCACCGGCGAATTTCCCGATACCGATCCCCATCATTTTCGTTAGCCCGCTCTCGATCGCGCCGGCGAAATCCGTGTGCCATTTGACGCGGCCGACGAGAAACACTCCATCGCTTTCCCAGGCGTGCCTGTCCATAAACGTCTCAATTCCCTCGGCGGTCTTGCCCAACGGAACGACATCCACGGAACTAAGCACCGGAACACCCATGAGGGCTTCGTCAATCCCATAATGCGCGAGCACATCGGCTTGACCCTCGGCGGTTGCCGCGCCGTGACTGCCCATTGCGGGAAAGATGAACGGATGAGCGCCGTGCTCCTTCCAAATGTCAACGACCGTCCTGACGATCGTCGCGATGTTGGAAATTCCCCGGCTTCCCACTCCGATCGCGATTCGCCCGCCCCGAGGTACGGAGGTCAAAATCCCTCCGCTTTTCATCTCCTCGCGAATCCGTCCCGGGATATCGGCAATCGCACGGTTTGGGAAACGCTGCACGACCTCGACAAACGGTGGCAGTTCGAACATGGACGTTATGCCTGAACTATAGCGTACATAGTACGACTGCTCCAATGATCCGGCGAAAAGCGATCGTTTAGCGGGATTGAACGATTCTGATACAATCCGTGGCGGGCCTGCACAATGGATATCCGTCAAATGGAGGTGTTCCTGTCCGTCATGGAAAACATGACGTTACTCGGGCCGCTGAAAGACTGCACGTTTCGCCCGGAGCAATCAGCTTGCAGCTTCAAAGTCTGGCTTCGGAGCTGCGCGCGCAGTTGTTCGTGAGAAGCGGGCGGCGCATTGTCCCGACTCCGCAAGCGTTTCGTTTCGCCGAGCATGCCCGTGAGGTCATGAAGAGAATCCGCGAGATCGAACAGGACTTCGCGGATTCGGCTACTCACGACAGCCGGCCGTTTCATTTCGCATCTGGCGCCACGACGCTGATCTACAAGCTGCGGCGTCCTCTGCGTTCCTTCCGCAAGAAGTTTCCGCACGCCGACGTGCATGTGACCGTTGCGGCGACTGAACGGATCGTGGAAGGATTGCTCGGACGGCGCTTCGATTTAGGACTCGTATCGCTTCCAGTCACGCAGCCGGGCATCCATGTCGCTCATCTTTTTGACGAAGAGTTGTTGATCATTCGCCCCTCACCAGAGAGGTCCGGTGACGGTGGGATTGCAACGGTTCAACCCGCGGAGCTGGCCCGCGCTTCGTTTTTGCTCTTTCCCAAGGAAAGTAACCTTCGGCCGATGATCGACCGCTTCCTTCAGGAGATGGGAATCAATCCGCGCGTCACGATGGAGGCCGACGACGTTGAAGTGATCAAGAGCATGGTGGAGGCCGGATTCGGATACTCGATTCTGCCCCAATTCGCGCTTGCCGGACATGGACACCGGTTTCAGCGGCTGCGCGTTCCGGGCCGGCGGCTGATACGGCAGCAAGCGCTGGCGATGCCCAAGACCGAATATCCTCGAGCGCTCACGCTCGCAACGGCGGAGTTCTTGAAATCGGCCTTCGCGAAACCTTAGGTGATGCGGTTTGGGCATTGAGTTGGCCTAAACAATCCATTTAGGAATTCCGGTTTGACATGCACTGCGCGTCTTTTTATAGTGCGGAAGGTTTATAGTGCGCGAGGTTCGGTAATCTCATGCAGACCAGCAGACGGAAATTCTTGACATCTGCCGCGAGCGCGGCTCTAGCCGGTATGGCGCGCGGAGCGGCCGATTCCCAAGCGGAGGCGTGGTCGCAAGTCCCTCAGATTTTGGCGCGGATCAAGGCGCCTGTTTTCGCCAAGCGGGACTTCGAGATTACCAGGTTCGGAGCCGTGGCCGATGGTAAAAAGGATTGCACGGATGCCATTGCGCGCGCGATCGCCGAATGTAACCGCGCCGGAGGCGGACGCGTGCTGGTGCCGGCCGGTATCTACTCCACGGCCGCGATTCATCTGAAGAGCAACGTCGAACTGCATTTGTCCAGTGGCGCGACGCTGCGCTTCGCGCGCAATCCGAAGCTTTATCTTCCCGTCGTCTTCACCCGGTTCGAGGGCACTGAGTGCATGAATTACTCCCCCTTCGTTTACGCGGACGGCCAGGAAAACATCGCGATTACCGGACAGGGCACTCTGGACGGCAACGGCGATTGCGATTCCTGGTGGGCGTGGGCGGGCAAGGCTGGTTGCCGAACCGGGAAGCCCCGGCAGGACGATTCCCGCACCCGCCTGACGGCCATGGGCGACAAGGATGTGCCGGTGGAGCAGCGGGTTTTTGGTGACGGATGGTATTTGCGGCCTTGTTTCATCCAACCGGTGCGGTCAAAGAATGTTTTGATCGAGGGTGTCACGATTGTCAATTCCCCCATGTATGAGCTAAATCCCTTGCTCTGTACCAACGTGACCATCCGTGGCGTCAAGACCGTCAGCCACGGCCCTAATAATGACGGGTGTGATCCGGATTCCTGCAAAGACGTTCTTATCGAAGATTGCCTATTCGACACTGGCGACGATTGTATTGCCATCAAGTCCGGCCGAAATCGTGACGGCCGCCGCGCGGGCGTCGCCTCTGAAAACCTCGTCATCCGAAACTGCACCATGAAGGATGGACACGGCGGTATCACCATTGGCAGTGAGATGTCCGGAGGAGTCCGCAATGTGTTCGCGGAAGCATGCCATTTGAACAGCCGTAATCTGAATCAAGCGCTGCGTTTCAAGACCAACGCGGTGCGTGGCGGGACGATTGAGAACGTATATTTCCGCAATCTGGACATCGGCGAAATCTCCGACTCGGTTCTCCAGATCGATTTCAACTATCAAGAAGGAGCGAATGGTTCGGAACACCCGAACGTGCGCAACATCGACATCCGGGACGTGACCTGCAGGAAAGCGAAATATGCTTGGGACATCCAGGGCTTTGCCAATGACCCGGTCCGTAATGTGCATTTCGAGCGCTGCACTTTCGGGAATATCGCTTCCGCGAACGTTTCGAAAAATGTCGAAGCGTTGACCTTGACGGATGTGAAGATCAACGGCAAAGAGGTGGTTCGCCGGTGATAAGCCACGCCGTTTCCTGCGTGTTGCTATTGGCTGCCGCCCGCGCGCAGGATACGCGGCACGTGACCGAACCTGTGGTTCCTCCGGCTTGTAAGACGCTGACCGCAGGCCTTGGTTTAGAGGATGTTGAATCAAACGAGTCGCAACTGGACACCAGTCGTATTCAACAGGGTCTCGACCAATGCCCTTCAGGACACGCCGTCGAATTGAAATCGGATGGCGCAAGGAATGCGTTCCTTTCAGGCCCCTTGGAACTGCCTACGGGCGTGACGCTGTTGGTGGATGAGGGAGTGACATTGTTCGCTTCCCGCAATCCCCGCTTTTATGATGTATCGCCGGACCGCTGCGGGACGATTGATGATCGCGGCCATGGATGCCGCGCGCTGATCAATGGCGATCATGTTCATGACGCAGGTGTCATGGGCGGCGGCGCGATTGACGGGCTAGGAGGGGCGAAGATTTCCGGCCAGAGCATCACTTGGTGGGAACTCGCAGACAAGGCTCGCGCCGGAGGCACGCAGAATAACCCGCGTCTTATCATCCTTTCGCACTGCGATAACTTCACACTTTATCGGATCAGGCTGAAGAACTCTCCCAATTTCCATGTGTCTTACGCCGAAGGAAACGGATTTACCGCCTGGGGTGTGGTGATCGATGCCCCCAAGAAGGCGCGCAACACGGATGGAATCGATCCGGCCAATTCGACCAACGTAACCATCGCGCATAGCTTTATTCGAACGGGCGATGATCAAGTGGCCATCAAGGCCGGCAGGGGCGCTCCCACGGCCCACATGACGATTGCTCACAACCACTTTTATACCGGTCACGGAATGTCCATCGGCAGTGAGACCGACGGTGGGGCGAGCGCGATTCGCGTGCAAGATCTTTCGATAGACGGCGCGGACAATGGAATACGCATCAAGTCAAACTCGAGCCGTGGAGGGTTGGTAAGGGATGTTGTGTATGAAGACGTCTGCATCCGGGCGACGAAGAATCCAATATTGATAGACACACATTACACGCCGCTGGGAAAAGAGACTGGCCGGATCCCGGTATTTCAAGACATCGCTCTGGTGGGGGTGCGGATTCTGGATGGAGGCAAAATAACGCTGGATGGGTTCGACCGCGAACATCCTTTGCGAATGGCCTTTGATGGCGTGTTCCTGCACTCTCCCGCAGCGGTTCAAATGGCGGCAGCCCACGCCGATCTTGCAATGAGATCCGGCGGCACCAACATTCCGCTTTCCGGAGAGGACGTTCACATTGAGGGGCCAGTACAAAGCCATGCGGGCGGCAGCGTTCCAAATTCTTCTGCGGAGAAATTCGTTGCGTTTCCGGAGAACTAGCGTGGTCTTGGTTCTGTCGCTCGCGTCCGTTCACGCGCGGGGGCGGACGATTCATGTCGACCCAACCGATCCGGCGGATTTTCATTCGGTTCAGCGGGCTGTCGACGCGGCGGCATCTGGCGACGTCATAACGGTATCCCCCGGAATTTATCGTGAGGTTGTGGTGATTGCGAAACCCATTCTCACGCTGCGTGGCGAAGGCTCCGGACCCGAGCAGACCGTCTTTGTCTTCGACAAGAGCGCGGGCTCGACGGGAAGCACCTTTCGTTCCTCGACAGTTGAGGTGCGCGGCGACGATTTTCACGCCTCGAATCTCACGTTCGCCAACGATTTCAACGCGACTCATCCGCAACTGCCGCAAGGTTCGCAGGCGCTAGCCCTGTTCGTCGATGGAGACCGCGCCGTTTTCCGAAATATGCGGTTTCTGGGGAATCAGGACACGTTATACGCCGCGAGCCGGAACTGCAATCCTGACGGAAATCCTTGCATACCCGCGCGCCAATATTTCGCGAATTGCTACATCGAGGGGAATGTCGATTTCATTTTCGGCGATGGAAAAGCGTTCTTCGACCAATTCGAAATCCATAGCACCGCCCACGACGGCGGATACATTACGGCGCACGGCAAGCATTATGCCGAAGAGGACAGCGGATTTGTGTTCGACCGGTGCAAGCTCACGGCCGAAGCCGGCGTCAATCATGTCTGGCTGGGAAGGCCGTGGCGTGCCTACGCGACTGTCGTATTTCTCAATACCGAGATGGGCGCCCATATCGAGCCTGCGGGATGGCGGGAATGGCATCCGGGAGAGACCAACTATATCGAGAGGGTCTTTTACGCGGAATACAACTCGATAGGCGCGGGATCCCATGCCGCCGAGCGCGATCCTCACACGAAGCATCTGAGCGCCTCGGAGGCGACGCGATATAAGGCAGCCAGCTTTCTCGCAGGAACGGATAAATGGGACCCAACAGCGGTGCATCCATGAGAGAAGCCACCAGCACCTTGACCCAGGGCCGGGCTCACGCCATCCTGCCGCACCTGCGCTGGTACATTTGCGGACTTTTGTTCTTCGCGACCACCATCAACTACATTGACCGCCAGGTGATCGGGTTGCTCAAGCCGGTTCTCGAGCGCGGGCTGCATTGGACCGAATCGAGCTACGGCTGGATCATCTTCGCGTTTCAACTGTCCTACGCTCTGATGATGCCGGTGGCCGGGCGCGCCATCGACTATTTGGGAACCCGCGTGGGATATCTCGCCGCTGTTGCCGTCTGGAGTCTGGCGGCGATGTCTCACGCGTTGGTTGGTAGCGCTATGGGCTTCAGTGTCGCACGCTTCGCGCTCGGCGTCGGCGAGTCTGCGAATTTCCCCGCGGCGCTCAAGGCCGTGGCGGATTGGTTTCCCCAGCGTGAGCGGGCTTTCGCCACGGGCATCTTCAACAGTGGGTCGAATATCGGTGCGTTGGCCGCGCCCCTGGCTGTTCCGTATCTCGCCGTTCACTACGGATGGAGATCGGCGTTTCTGATTACCGGCTTGCTCGGAATCGTGTGGATGGTTCTCTGGGCCTGGTTTTTTCGAGATCCGGAAGAGCATCCGAACCTCTCGGAAAAAGAGCGGGAGCTGATCCGCGCGGGAAACGGAGCGAGCCGAAAACAACAACAGATTCCGTACTCCCGCCTGCTTACGGACCGCCCCGCTTGGGCCTATCTGATTGGTAAATTCTTGACTGACCCAGTGTGGTGGCTTTATCTCTTCTGGCTTCCCGGATTCTTGAGCAGGTCCTACGGGCTCGACCTATCGGCTCTGGGCCTTCCTTTGTTCACGATCTACACTGCTTCGATGATCGGCTCCATCGGCGGCGGCTGGATTTCATCCGCGCTTTTAAAACGCGGCTGGACAGTAAATCGCGCGCGGAAAACGGCAATGCTTCTGTGCGCTATAGCGGTGACCTCCGCCATCTTTATCATGAAGACCGGCGGCGACCTTTGGCTCTCTGTGGCGCTGATTGGCATCGCCGCAGCTGGCCACCAGGGGTTTTCTGCGAATATCTTTAATCTTCCGTCGGATGTCTACCCTCAAAGCGCGGTTGGTTCGGTGGTCGGCCTCGGCGGCATGGGCGGAGCTATTGGCGGACTGCTGGCGGCGCCTGCCGTTGGCTATTGGCTCGATTGGTCGCATGGCGCGTATGGCCCGCTGTTTGCCGTGGCCGGATGTTTGTATCTCGTCGCCCTTGCAATCATGCATCTGCTGGTTCCGAATCTTGAAAGGGTTTCCTAAGTCGTCAATGCCGTTCATTACCGAAGATTTTCTGCTCACGAATTCAACTGCCCGGAGCTTATATCGCGAGTTCGCAGAGCGTGAGCCGATTCTCGACTATCATTGCCACCTCTCGCCGCGCGACATCGCGGAGAATCGCCGCTTCAATAATCTCACTGAAATCTGGCTCGAGGGCGATCATTACAAATGGCGCGCGATGCGCGCTAACGGAGTGGACGAGAGATTTTGTACCGGAAGCGCGAGTCCCTTTGACAAATTCATGGCGTGGGCGAGAACCGTGCCTTACACGCTGCGGAATCCGTTGTATCACTGGACTCATCTCGAGCTGAAGCGCTACTTTGGCATCGACGATTTGTTGAATGAATCAAACGCACGTTCAATATGGGAGCGGGGGAATGACGCGCTTCAATCGAGCGAGCTTACCGCTTGGGGCATTCTGTTGAAGTTCAAGGTGAAGGTTTTGTGTACCACCGACGATCCGGCAGATGATCTCCTGTGTCATCAGGCGATCCGCGCATCCGCGTGTCCCGCGCGGGTTCTTCCGGCTTTTCGTCCTGACCGTGCGCTGCAAGTGCATCTGCCGGAAAGCTTCAATGCATGGGTGGCACGGCTATCATCGTCAGCGAACACAGACATCAACACTTTTCGGGATTTTCTGGATGCGCTGGCACGGCGTCACGACTTCTTCCATACCATGGGTTGCCGTCTCTCCGATCATGGTCTCGATCACTGCTACGCGGATTTCCCTGACGAACGGTCGGCGGGAGAGATTTTTGAAGCAGCGCAGAGCGGGCGGGCCGCTACGCCGGAAGAGCACGAGCGATTCGCGTCATACATGATGCTCTTCTTCGGACAGCTGGATGCGGCGAAAGGCTGGGTTAAACAGCTTCACCTGGGCGCGTATCGCAACGCCAACACGCGCATGTTCCGCAAGCTCGGGCCCGATTGCGGATTTGATTCGATCGGGGATGACCGGCAGGTGCCAGCGCTGGGCGCGTACCTGGACCGCCTGGAAAGCGATCATTCGTTGCCGAAGACGATCGTTTACAACGCGAACCCGGTCAATAACTATGCTTTCGCCGCCATGATCGGAAACTTTCAGGATGGAGCGATCGCGGGCAAAGTTCAGTTTGGCGGAGCATGGTGGTTCCTGGACCAGAAGGAGTCCATGGAATGGCAAATCAATGCGCTCTCGAATGCCGGATTGCTTTCGAGGTTTGTGGGAATGCTTACCGACTCCCGGTCGTTCATGTCGTATCCCCGGCACGAGTACTTTCGCCGCGTGCTCTGCAATCTGATCGGCAGGGATATTGAGAACGGCGAAATCCCGGATAGCAACCAACTCGTGGGACCCATCATCCGCAGCTTGTGTTACAAAAACGCCAAGGAGTATTTCTGTTTCGATGCCTGACTGCATCCGGCTCGCCCGATATTCAATAGGCATTGGGGACCGCTTCGCCCATCAGGCGGAGGCGCAATTGCGCGCCTGCTGTCTCGCGGCGGAACGCGGCGTAGAAGTCACTCCGGTGTGGAACAAATCGAATCGTGAGCACCTGTTCATCGGTTCGCATCCTGCCGCGGTCCGAGCCGCCGCGGACGCCGCAGTCGCGAAAATGGGATGGAACAAACCATACTTCGCCGATGCGGACCACATCAATCTCGATACCGTGGACCGCTTCCTCGATCCTTGCGACTTTTTTACCATCGACGTGGCTCATTTCATCGGGTTGGCGCCGTCTCCCGCGGAAGTTGAGCGCTTCGTCTCGCGCCATCCCGAACTGACCGGTGACTTGAGAATCGAGGGAATCGGCGAGCTGCTTACGATGACTCGGGAGTCGTCGTCGGCGGCGGCATCTAAGTATCTGGTGGCGGTGAGCGAGGCAGGCCGGATTTACCGGCACATCAAAGCGCGCAAGCCAGCGCCATTCATCACCGAAGTCTCGATGGATGAAACGGACGCGCCTCAGACGCCCCCGGAACTATTGGTCATTCTCGCTCTTCTCGCGGACGAAAACGTACCGATTCAAACTATCGCGCCGAAGTTTACCGGCCGCTTCAACAAGGGGGTCGACTATGTCGGCGACGTCCGGCAGTTTGAGAAGGAATTCGAGAGGGATGTGGCAGTTGTCAGTTACGCAGTGGAGCGGTACGATTTGCCGCGTGATCTCAAGCTGAGCATCCATTCTGGAAGCGACAAATTTTCCATCTATGCTCCGGTCCGCCGTGTCCTCGAGCGGTCAGGCGCGGGAGTGCATTTGAAGACTGCGGGAACCACATGGCTTGAGGAACTGATCGGGTTGGCGGAAGCCGGCGGCGAGGGATTAGAACTTGCCGGTGAGATCTACGCAAGGGCATACGAAAAGCGGGAAAAGCTTTGCGAGCCCTACGCCGCGGTGATCGATATCGATTTCCCCAAGCTTCCGCTTCCGGCCGAGGTTGCGAAGTGGTCCTCGGACGAATATGTGGCCGCGTTGCGTCACGATCCCAAGTGCCCGAAATTCGATCCGAACGTTCGGCAGCTCCTGCATGTCGGCTTCAAAATCGCCGCTGGTCTTGGCGAAGACTACACAAGAACGCTCGAGAAATTCGAGGCGGTGATCGCTCCGAATGTTACCGGGAATCTTTTTGACCGGCACATCCGTCCGCTCTTCCTATCTCAATGATTTACGAATGATTTACGCCCGAAGCTAGAAATCCGCCATCGACCACGATGCATTGGCCGGTGATGAAGCTGGCCGCGGCGGAGGCGAGCAGGATCGCCGCTCCCTTCAATTCCGATGTGTGCCCGAAGCGCTGCATCGGGGTCCGCATCAACAGTTCTTCGCCTCGCGCGGTTCCTTCCAGCAAAGCGGCGTTGAGATCGGTTTTGAACACGCCCGGAGCAATGGCATTCACGCAGATTGCTCTCGGCGCCCATTCCACGGCCAGGCTCCGGGTCAGGGACAGCACGGCACTCTTCGATGCGGCGTACGCCGCGACCTGATTCAAGGCGACGAACGAATTCAGAGACGCGATGTTAATTACGCGACCCTGTCCTGATTGCGCCAGCGGTACAAGAAAGCTCTGGCAGCATCGCAACATCCCCGTGAGGTTGATGTCCATCAGCGTGTTCCATTCGGGTTCGGCGATGGTATGGGTGGGCTTGCGGAAGATTTGTCCCGCGGCGTTGAGAAGGATGTCGACACGGCCGAATTCGCGTAATACGGCTTCGCGCAGAGCGTCAATCGACTCGCGGCTGCGAATGTCGCACGCCTGACGCAGGCTCCGGCGCCCGAGCCGCTCAATCTCGCCGGCGGTCAACCCCACCAGTTCGGCGCGGCGGCCCGTGGGAACCGTGTCGGCCCCCGCCTCGGCAAGCCCTAACGCCAATTCGCGTCCGATTCCAGAAGTCGCCCCGATCACGACCGCGACTCGCCCACTCAAATCAAAGAGAGGATGCACCCGCGCTATTATCCCTCAGGCCGTGTGCCGCGATTTTCTATCCTGGCTAAACGATTCGTTCAAAAATCCTGCTTTGACACGCCAATTAATTAGCCGTATAAACGAACGACAGGAAGGTGGGTCTCACATGAAACGAACACTCAGCTCTGTTGCTTTGGTGTTGCTCGCATCGGCCGTGGCGCTGCCGCAGGAGTTTCGCGGAACCATCAGCGGGAAGGCTACCGACCCTACGGGAGCAGCGGCGGCCAACGTCAAGGTGACCGCAACCGAGACGCAGACCAATACCGCTGTGTCGACTCAGACCGATAACGCAGGGGCGTACACGATTCCCTTCCTCGCGCCGGGCGTATACACGCTTACCTCGGAGAGCGCGGGATTTAAGAAATTCGTGCGCGAAGGAATTGAACTTCGTTCGGGCGATCACCCGGTGATCGATATCCCATTAGAGGTGGGCGACGTGACCCAGTCCGTTAGCGTCACTGAGTCGGTTCCTTTGCTCAATACCGACAACGCGTCGGTGGGACAATCCGTGACCACGAAACAGGTCGAGAATCTGCCGCTCAACGGACGCACCCCAATGCTGCTCGCGCAATTGTCAATTGGGGTGATTCCCACGGGCCAGCCGTCGCTGGTGCATCCGTTCGATAATTCCGGCGCTGCGGGATGGAGCATCGGAGGGACGCCCGCACAAACCAGTGAGCTTTTGATCGACGGCTCCCCCGACGCCACTTGGGATAATCGCTTGGCCTATAGTCCGCCGCAAGATGCCGTGCAAGAAGTGATCGTGAAAGCTTTTGATAGCGACGCGGCATACGGTCATACGGCCAGCGGCACGGCGAATCAGGTTCTCAAAACCGGGACGAACGGGTTTCACAGCTCAATGTACGAGTTCACTCAGGTCTCGGCACTGGACGCGGTGAACTTTTTCACGAACCGCAGCGGTTCCGTTGTTCCGGTGACTCATTTCAATCAGTACGGCCTGACAGCAGGCGGGCCGGTTTGGATTCCGAAAGTGTTTAACGGCCGCGACAAATTGTTCTGGTTCTTCGCGTGGGAGAATCTCTCGGACGCACAACCCAACAACAGCACGCTTTCCACCTCCACGTCGAACTTTACGACGGTTCCGACAGACGCGGAGCGGCAGGGGAATTTTTCGGCACTCAACTACACCCTCTACAATTCGTTGACCGCCGTGCTGAACGGATCCACGGTCACGCGGATGCCCTTTCCGAACAACACCATTCCCATGTCAATGCTGAACCCGGTCGCGACCGCATATTTGAAATATTACCCGGAGCCGAACATCGCTCCGCTTGGCGCGAATGGGTTCGAGAATTACGTGAGCAACTTTACTTCGGCGGACACATACAACAATGAACTGGGCCGAATCGATTACAACACGTCTTCCCGAAGCCGCGTTTTCTTCGACTTTCGGCACAACTACCGCGTTCAGAACAAGAACAACTATTTCGACAATATCGCCACCGGAACCAATCTGACGCGTGAGAATTGGGGAGCCTCGCTCGACGAGGTCTACACATTTAATCCGAGCACGGTATTGGATTTTCGCCTCAACTACACCCGCATGAACGAAGTGCACGGGGAGCCGAGCGAAGGATTCGACCCGACGCAACTCGGCTTTCCATCCTACATAAAAACTGCCTCCCAGTACCTCGTCATGCCCTATGTCCAATTCGGAAGCTGTGGCAGCCAGACGAGTTTTCAATGCCTCGGCGACAATAGCGCGTCAAAGGATCCCTCGCAGTCCTATCAGCTCTTCGGCGACCTGGTGAAAGTCATCGGAAATCATACGCTCAAGTTCGGAGCCGACGCACGGCAATATCGGTTGAACACTTACATCACGGGGAACTCCGGCGGATCGTATACGTTTGGAAACGGCTGGGTCCGTTCCGCCAGCAACAGTTCCTCGACCACCGTGATCGGACAGGATTTTGCCTCGTTCCTGTTGGGTCTTCCGACCGCGGGCCAGCTTGACGTGAATTCGTATGGCTCCTATTCGTCTTACTAACGCCGGGTTCCTTCAGGACGACTGGCGAATCAAGAGAAATCTCACCATCAATCTCGGAGTGCGCTTTGATCACGACCTGCCTTACAGTGAATCGTTCGGAAGGACGGTGGACGGGTTCAATACTACCGCGCCCAATCCAATCTCCGCAGCGGCGGTAGCGGCTTACGCGAAGAGCCCGATTCCGCAAATTCCGGTGGGGAGTTTCTCGGTGCCGGGCGGACTCACGTTCCCTTCATCGGGCAACGGCGCCGTCTATCAGAGCACTTCGCATCTGTTCAGCCCGCGCGTGGGAGTTGCATGGAGTCCTGAAGCGCTCCACAACAAAACGGTCATTCGCGGCGGTTTCGGAATTTTTGTCGCTCCCGCCACCTTGGACAATCTAGCTGTGAATGGAACTTATTCTTCGAATCCATTGGTGGATCAGGAAGGTTTCAGCCAAACCACATCGATGGTAGTCCCAAGTAATTTCCTCACCCCCGCCGCGACTTTGACGAATCCGTTTCCCACCGGTATTCTGGCCCCCGTGGGGTCGAGCCAGGGTTTAGCCACCTTCAATGGACAAACGATCAGCTTCATGAATCCGGATATAAAGGACCCGTACTCGATCCGCTGGAATGTCGGCGTTCAGCACACCTTTGGGAAAGACTTTCTGCTCGAAGTAATGTACCTCGGCAATCACTCGGTGCATCTTCCCATCGCGGTGACGCAACTGGATGTGATTCCGCGCCAGTTCCTGAGTACGCTCCCTACCCGGGATCAGAACTTGATTAATTCGCTCACCGCAACCGTGACGAACCCGCTGTCCGGGTTAATCCCCGGAACCAGTCTCAGTAGCTCGACCACAACGGCAGAGCAGGTCCTTTCAGTCTTTCCACAATATCCGGCCGGGGAAGCCAGTGGTTCGACGGGCGTCATCGAGCAGAATCTGAGCGCGGGAAGCTCGTATTTCGAAAGCCTGAACCTCCGCGTCGAGAAGCGCCTGTCTCACGGACTCTCGATTATTGGGAATTATATTTATTCGAAGCTAATGGAGCAGGATTCCTGGCTCAACGATACCGACGTGCGTCCCGAAAAACGCATTTCGCCGTTCGATCATCCGAATCACTTCGTCCTGGCGGCAAGCTACGAATTGCCGATCGGAAGGAATCGGCTCGTCAATCTGCAATCCCGTTGGGCAAACGCGTTCCTCGGAGGCTGGCTACTGAACGGAATCTACACCGCTCAAACAGGAGCGCCGCTGTTGTGGACCAACGGGAGCAGCACCACCCCGGGCGATTACGTCTATTTTGGCGGTCCCCTCGATTTAAATGACCGGCAGGTTAACGGCGCGGCTTTCAATGCCGCGGTGTTCGATACGAAATCAGCGGATCAATACCAGTACCACATCCGCGACATGTCCACCACCTTCGGGAATCTCCGGCAGGACGGGATCGACAACTTGGATGCGTCCCTGCTCAAGAGCTTCTACTTTACAGAACGAATTTATTTCCAGTTGCGGCTGGAGGCGTTCAACGTGATAAACCATCCCACGTTCTCCGCTCCTAACACCACGGTCACCAGCACCAGCTTCGGACTGATCACGGCGCAAGCGAATCTACCCAGGCAGATCCGGTTGGGCGCGCGCCTGGTTTGGTAGCAGCGGACAATTCAGTAGATAATGACTGCGGGCGGCTGGCTCCCACCGCCGTTTGGTTCGATACACCGCCCTTGGCTCGCAGCTGGCGTAGCGTTCTTCCGTAAAGAGCGCAGGCGGGCTTCGATCTTTACGGGTGGCCCGCCACGTTGGAAAGCGGTACGTCGTTGTGTCTGACCAGCTGCGAACAGTTATCGTCAACGTGCGCTGCCTGTTTTCGGAGATCCGTTGGAGTCTTCAATCCGCGACCAAGAGCACGGTCCAGCGATGCACTCGGCGTGGCCTCAGGAAGACGTTGCTTGGGCCGCCGTCAAGTGCCCGGGATGTCGCGATGTTCGCTTTCCATTTGTGGTCAGGGGAGCAGGGCTCTTCCGAGCATCGGACGCTTCTCCGGTTTGAAATTAGCAACGTCTCGGTCCGGTTGTCTCGCAAACAGATGTGTCGGTGCAAAGTAGAAAGTTCCCTGGAGGAGCGAATCTAAGGCGTCGGGACACACCAGAGGGACCCAGTCGAGATGAGGGAATCTTCATCTGGTGGCTCTGCAAAATCGACTTGCAGTGTTCAGCGAAAATGAGAAAGTTTTCGTCTGGGACGAAGGTCACGAAGCACTCAGTGGCTGAGCGTCGCCCTGGGTCCGGTTACTTCTTCGTCAGAGACTCCGGTCAGACAGTATCCGTCGCCATGCGCTGTGCGAATGAATTTCGGATGATGGCGGTCCACTTCAACCTTCCTACGGAGTCGCGCGATGGCAAAATCGACCGTCCGTGTGAGTACCTCCGGGTTCAGATATCCCCAAACCGCACGGAGCAATTCATCGCGGTGGACCACAACGTCGCGACGTTCGGCGAGGTAGCTCAGGAGTTCGAACTCGCGGTGCGTAAACGGGACTGCGCGCTTTCCGCGCAAGGCTTGTTTGTTCAGAAAGTCAATCGTCACGGCTCCGAGGCGTATACGGCTGACGCTGGGCCGTGTGCGCCGAAGCACCGCACGAATGCGCGCCAGCAATTTCTCCGGATCGAACGGTTTGTCATGTAGTCGTCCGCGCCAAAGCTCAGGCCCTTGAGTTTTTCCGCCTGCTGACTGCGGGCGGTCAGAATGATAATCGGAACCTGCCCGCGCTGCCGGAGCCAGGGAAGAGATCGAAGCCGTCGAAGTCCGGCAGTGTGAGGTCAAGGACGATGAGGTCGGGCGCGCAGCGGCCTGCATCCGCCGGACCGCCTGCGCACCGTTGGCGGCTACATCGACCTGGTAGCTTTCGGATCCGAGATTGTCCTGGATCACCAGCCGGAGTGTGGGATCGTCTTCCACGAGGAGAACACGGTGAGCCATGACGTCAAATAGCCGGGAGCCCGATGGTGCACCGGGTTCCGGCCCCTAACTCGCTATCGACGTTGAATGTCCCGTGGTGATCGGCGACGACTGTACTTACAATAGCGAGACCCAGTCCGCCCCCGTCAGAAGGGGCAAAGGTCCGGCTAGCGATGCTTCCCGAAGTGCCGCCGCTTTCGCTGTGGATATGCCGCATCCGTCATCCCGCACCTCGATCGACACCACGGAAGCGATACGGCGGATGGAAGTGAAGATTTGTCCATTATTCTGGGCGTGGCGTATGGCGTTGTCGAAGAGGTTGCTGACCGCCAACATCATTGCTCGTTGATCCACGCATACAAAGGGGAGATCCGGGGACATCTCGAAATGGACGCGAATGCCCTGCTCCGAGAGTCGCGGCTGGAAACTTCTCAGCGCCTCGTCAACGAGTTCGGCCACAGCCAGCGGTTCGAACGCGTAGGTCTCAGTCATGTTGGTAATCCGCGCATAGGCGAGCAGGTTGTCGACCAGACGGCTCAGGTGATTGGTTTCCCGAATCAGCAGTTTTGGATACTCCCGAAAACGTTCGGAAGGGATCTGCGAGTGACGCGCCAGCGTGGCGGCCAGCGCATGGATATTAGCCAGCGGCGTTTTGAGCTCGTGAGTCACGGACGACACAAAGCGCGAGCTCATTTCCGAAACCTTCGCCCCGCTGAGAACCGCCTTGTGGGCCAGCATCAGACTGACTCCGCACAGAACAACCGCGAAGCTCGTAGCGAGCAACGTGGCATCCACGCGCCTTTGTGCCGAAAGCAGAATTGGGTCGCGAGACGCGCTGACCCGGATCTTCCACTGTATATGAGTCAAATCCGCGGGCAGATCGGCTGCGGTGTCTGAGGAATCCATGAAAAGGAGCGGAAACGCCCGCTCTGCCATTGGCTCGGCCTTATTATTCGATCCCAGTATCGTCCGGTCGTTTTCGTCAAGGAGCACGATATCCTGAGTGAGTCCGCCACTCGCGCTGGGCCCGACTTCGGAGAGGATATCCGCGAAATACCACTTTCTGATCCAGTCGAGATTGACCGTGAACCCGCTCACCGACTCGAGACGTTCGCGGAGGGAATCGGAATAAGTGATCCTGACGACGATCTGGTATGGCACGCCCGCAAGATCGGTATTGAAGATCGCATACCGCCGCTGTGCAGCGACGCTCGATAACACTATCTGTCTCACCTGATCGGCCACAGGAGGATCAACGGCGAGGGCGATCGGAGAATTAACCGCAGGATTCTGGGGTGGCATCCAACGCGGTATACGATTCGTGCGGCTGAAGAAGAGTATACTCTGATGGCCACCACTCCAGGTAAAGAGGGATTCGGGGTAGGGATACCGGGCGAACGTGGTGGCGACCTGCTCTGTCATATCGCGGGCAAAGCCGGCCGGCAGGGGGGCGTCCCAATCGCGACTGGCGAGGATTCGTGCCTGAGCGCCACGCATGTCCCGGGTGATCGCTTTTATGATCAGGTCCGCGCTCTCTTCGTTCTGATGCGCGATGCGGACGGCCACTCCATGCTGCCACTCGCGCGTGACCCGATATCCCAGCGCCAGGAGCGTGGCAATCCCCAAGAACACGAAGATGGTCAGGAAGTTCGAAGCCCGGAGCGCCAGGCCGATAATCCGGTCGGATTTCATCGGCTCACTTCGCGCTCCCTGTAGTATCTGGCGGCCCCAGGATGCAGGGGAATCACCACCGCCGGGGCGCGTTGAGGATCTGTCCCTCTTCGTACGTTCTCAGGACTCTGCTCGAAATAGGCACGCGTGAGATCGTACACAAATTGGTTGTCGAGATCGGCACGGCAAATCAGGAGCAAATCGACCCCGACCGTGTGAACTGGGGCGTCCTGTTCAGGATAAGTCCCGCGCGGAATCAGCATTCTTCTCAGAAGGGGATAGTACAACCGAAGACCATCGATCTCCGGCCCATCAATCTCCAGCAAACGTGCACCGCCGCGCAGCGCCGCGAGTACAGGTTCCTGGGGAGGCGATCCCGTCACCACCACGACGTCAACATCGCCTGCTAACAGTTTTTCCACCGCCAGTTCTCGGGACAAGTATTCACCCCGTATCTCCGTCATGCGGATTCCCATGCTGTTGAACAGCCGTTCTCCAAGCGCGGCGTTACCGCCGACAGGGTTGCCGACCACCACTCGCATGCCCCGAAATCCATGCCGCAGATTCGTCGCCCGCCCTACTAGAAGATGAACTGCCGCGGGATGCAGCAGCGCGATTCCGCGAATCTTGTCCAAAGGCTGAGACCGATCGGGTAGCTGGCCGTTGAACCCGAGATAGCTATGTCAGCTACAGAGGCCGTAAGGTCGATCGAGCCTTGCTGAAGGGCAATCAGCCGCTTTCCGAATCGCCGATATCAATTAACTGCACTGAAAACTGCGGAAGATTGAGAAAGGTGTTGAGGATGGTTGTCTCCGCCGTCGACATCCGGACCACAGGCCGCGCGGTGCCCGTGCGTAAGGCAGCCCTGGTATCGCACGCGCCAATCATGATTCCGGTGCTTAGCGCCAGCACCGCCACATCCCTTCGCCACACGGTTAGCAAGTAATTCTATACCATCTTTTGCTCCCTGTCTTGGTCCGTTCGACTTGACCGTCAGCTCCAACTTGCCGTCCCACGCCCTCAATTCCCCACCACGTGCACAATTTGCAACAATTTTTGGCCATCCACTCGAATAAGATTAACCCTGATGTAACGACTCGTCTCACCTCAAGGGGGAGGTCTTTAAAAAATGAATCTGAAAAGCATCCGCTTCATTTTCGGCTTCGCAATCCTGCTCTCCACGTTAGCGACGCAGGCAGCCGCGCAGGGAACCGCAGATATCGTCGGTCGCGTCGTCGATACCGATGGCGGAATTGTAGCGGGAGCTACCGTAACTGCTCGCGATGTGGCAACCAACATCGTTCGCACGACGGTAACGAGCAGCACCGGCGACTACACGTTTACCAAGCTGCCTGTCGACCCATACGAAGTAAAGACAGAAATTTCCGGTTTCAAAACAGAAATTCAGCACATTACGCTCGCTACCGGAGACTGGGCCCGCATAGACATGAAGCTCCAACTGGGGGCCGTCACCGAGAGCATTCAGATCTCTGCCGACGCACAGCAGTTGCAAACCGACACTGCGAACATCGCTTCGCAGATCCACAACCAGGTTGTCGAGAACGTTCCGATTGCCGGCCGCGACATCGTTAACCTCGAGCAGTTGATGCCCGGGGCGGCCGAAGGCGCCGCGACCACGACGATCAGCGGCAATCGTCCCGATGACCGCCGCCAGACCTCCGCGGTCGCCGTGATGGGAATGGCTGAAAACGAGAACCGACACATGATCGACGGTGTCGACAATGAAGAGCGCGTCATGGGCGGTATGGGAATCAAGCCGTCCCTCGAGGAATCGGGCGGCGGAAATCCGAATTATCCATGCTGCACCTTCCGCGGTAGCGTCGTCGTGTATGACGCCAAAAGCGGAAAACAGATCTGGAAGTCGTACACCATTCCCGAAGAGGCCAAGCCCATTAAGAAAACCTCAGTGGGAACACAACTCTGGGGTCCGGCTGGAGCGGGAGTCTGGTCATCGCCGGCCATTGATCTCAAGCGCCGGGCCGTGTATGTTGCGACCGGCAACGGGTACACCGAACCGGCGGCGGAGGCCTCCGATGCGGTGTTGGCTTTCAATCTGGACACCGGCAAGCGCCTGTGGGTGAAGCAGGTGATGGCCCAAGACTCGTACGTTCGAAATTGTCCTGGAAAATATCTCCCCAACGTGCCGACCGCGAACAAATCAGAAACCTGCCCCGATGATTTAGAGCCGGATATGGACTTCGGGAACGCGCCGATCCTGCGCGCACTTCCCGATGGACGAACCCTGATTCTTATCGGCCAGAAGGACGGACACGCCTGGGCACTCGATCCGGACAAGCAGGGCGCCGTGGTGTGGGAACATCAGGTCGGGTTAGGGCTGGACGCCGGTGGTGGAGGGATGGTGTGGGGTTCGGCCGCTGACGATAAGCTCGCGTACTTTCCTTTGACTCGCGGTGGCGCCTCCGGGGGTTTGGCCGCACTGAAGCTCGGCACGGGTGAACAAGCCTGGCGCGCGGATCCACCGGTGGGCAGCTCGGCGCCCGCTACCGTGATTCCTGGTGTCATTTTCTCGGGAGCGAGCAACGGCACCATGTATGCCTACTCGACCGTGGACGGGAAAGTGCTATGGAAGTTCGACACCGCTAAGGATTTCTCGACGGTCAACGGCGTTCCAGCGAAAGGCGGCAACTTGGGTGGCTCCGGACCGGTGGTCGCGGGCGGCATGCTCTTCGTGCCTTCCGGCTACGCGGACTTATTCGGGGGCAATGCACGCGGAAACGTGCTTCTCGCTTTCTCGCCGAACTGATTTCCTAGGTAATCGTAGGAGCTTCCGCGAGCAAGAGATCGATCAGATCTCTCGCGAAGGAGGGAAGTGCTTCCAGTTTACGCACGCAAGCCAGCAGATTCCGAACCGCCCAATCATCGGTTAGTTCGACAATCTTGATCGACATGGTTTTGGCGTGCCGGCGCGCCGAGGACTCCGGCAGTACTCCGATTCCGACGCCCGTCTCCACCAGACGGCAGAGTGATTCGAAGTTGCCCACCTGAACACGGATCGCCAGCCGCATCTCCATCGCCTTCGCCGCCTCCGTCACAAACGCGCGAAACGGACTGGATTCGGCCAGCGTGACGTGGTCGAACGCCAATGTCTCGGCAAAACGAACCGCTTGTCTCTCCGAGAGCGCATGGGTCCATTTGAGTCGCCAGCATCAGACGCTCGCGCCGGTAAGGGACTACTTCAAGACCATGCGCCTGGACGGCACCATCCACGATGCCGAAGTCCGCGCTGCCTTCCAGCACTGCACGAACAATATCGGAGGTCAAGCCCTCCCGCACATCGACATTCACGTTCCGGTGGGTGGCGAGATAAGTGCTCAACACGGCGGGGAGGAATTCCGTCACCGCACTGGCAATCGCGATAATCGCGGAAACGTATATTGCTAGATTCTTGCTTCAGAGATCTTAAACAAAACAACTCCAACATTTGAAGTCAGGCAGCCAGCAGGTCAACGATGTCTTGAATCGCGTTGTCCGCTTTGTGGTAAGCGGCTTCGAGTTT
>JBEKBK010000070.1:0-21985 GCA_050015435.1 Bryobacteraceae bacterium | reverse complement strand
GGACGCGACGATCATTTCCTTCTTCCGCCCAGTGATGTAGAAGTATCCGTCCGCGTCAGTTTCAACGATATCGCCGGTCGCAAGCCATCCATCGCGCAGCACGGCGGCGGTCGCTTCGGGATCCTTGTAATAGCCCGAGAAGACAAATGGGGCGCGCAGGAGAAGCTCGCCGTCGGCTTCAATCCGCGTTTCGACGCCGGGTAAGAGCTTGCCTATGCTCCCGGATTTCGGCCGATCGAGCGGATTAAAAGCGACCACGCCTCCCTCCGTGAGCCCATACCCTTCGATGAGCGGCATTCCGATCGCGGCGTAGAACTCCGCGAGGTCCTTGCCGAGGGGCGCCGCGCCAGACAACGCCAATCGGAGCCGGCCCCCGAGCCGTGCGCGAATCTTGCCGAACACCACTCGGTCAAAGAACTTTAGCGAAGCCCGCATCCAAACCGGTACGGGCTGCCCGGCTTGTTTCCGGCGGCTCGCCTCCGACCCTACGCCCACGCCCATGTAGAACAACTTCCGCACCGCCGCGGGTCGCTTCCGGATCTCGGCTGAAATGGTAGCGTAAACCCGCTCCCAGACGCGGGGCGGAGCGAGGAAAAAGGTCGGCCGGATGGTGCGAATCTCGGTGGGCAAACGCGCGAGGCTCTCTGAAAACCATACACAGCAACCTTGGCGGATCGGCACCAGCTCCACCACCACCCGTTGGGCGATGTGCGCCGAAGGCAGAAAGGCGATAGTGGAATCATCTGGAGTCACCGGCAGCACCGTCGGCGCGCAATCGATATTGGAAACCAGGGCGTCATGCGTCACCAGCCCCATCTTGGGTTCGCCGGTAGCGCCGGAGGTCATGTAGAGAACCGCGGTGTCCGACGGCTGAACCTCCGCGCGAATGCGCTCGAACGCTTGCGGGTCGCGAGCCAGCTCCTCCTCGCCTTTCGCGCGGAGCGCTTCCAGGGTCAGCAATCCATCGGCTTCGCCGGTCAAGAGAATCCAGCGCGCGTCAAGCGATCCTCCGCCCGCCGCTTGCAGAGCCTTCAGGGCCTTAGTGTGTTCGACAAACACCACGCGGGCGTCCGAGCCTTGCAAGGTGTGGACCTGATCCGCATAGGGAAGGCTGGTATAGATCGCGGCTGCGATAGCGCCGGCGGACATCACCCCCATATCCGCCAGATAAAATTCCGCGCGCGTTTCCGATTGAAGGGCAACCGTGTCTCCCTTCCGGACGCCGATCGCACGCAAACCCAGGGCGATCTGGCGCACCGTGTCGCGGTACTCGAGCCAGTTCCAGGACCGGTATTTCCCCCCTCCCAGCGGCTGTTGCAGCGCAATGTTTCGGGGGTACGCTGTGGCTGTCTCGTCGAGTACCGTGTAAACGGTCCGGGCGGTCATCCGCACAATGCTACCATGCTGACAAATGAATTTCGGACTGGAGATTGAAGTGGCCAGCGCGGCGGCGAAACGCGCGGGCGAAGTAGCCTTGAGTTATCAGGCGTCGGGAGTTACAGCCGAAACTAAGTCCGATGATTCTCCGGTGACCGCGGCCGATCGGGAATGCGAGCGGGTGATCGCGAGCATGCTCCAAGAGAAATTTCCGGAGGACGGCATTCTTGGTGAAGAAGGCGCTCGCAAGGAAGCGAAAAGCAGCCGGCGCTGGATCATTGATCCGATCGACGGCACGCGTGATTTTCTGCGTGGGAATCCGCTCTGGGGCGTGTTGATCGGTCTCGAGGACGGTGGCGAAGTCGTCGCCGGCGTCGTGCATCTGCCTGTGCTCCGATGGACCAGTTGGGCTTCTCGCGGCGATGGGGCATTTCGAAACGGTACCCGGCTCCAGGTGTCTGACGTCACGAGTATCGAGACCGCTGTATTCTCGCTCAACGGGATGAATCGCATGCGGGAGATGGTGTTTGGAGACCGGCTTCTCGAATGGACCAGCCGCTTCTGGTCGGTTCGCAGCATGGGGGGAACACCCGACGCCATGATGCTCGCGGCCGGTCAGTTAGAAGTCTGGATCGAACCAAGAGTCGCTCCGTGGGATCTGGCCGCGCCGCAGGTGGTTCTGGAAGAAGCCGGCGCCGTCTTCTTCGACCTGAGCGGAAAACGGACCATCTATGGAGGCAGCGCCGCCGCGTGTGTCCCGGCATTGGAACAGGAACTCAGGGCCTTCCTTGGCGCGGTCTCGCCGGACGCGACCGCACACTCTCATTGAGCTGCGCTGGTAGACGGACTAGATAAGGTCCACGCCCGCACAGCGGTCGTGACCCACTTACCGTCACGCTTTACGAAGATGGAGGTGTGGTTCGTTTTTCGGATCGACGATCCGGCATTCCCAGTGCACTTAAGGTCGTCACGAGCATCAAGAATGGCTACGCCCCCGGTCAATAACCTGATGTCTACGGTCTCAGACGAAACTGTGACATCTTTGCAGGAGGGATTAGTCATCGCTTTCGCGACCGCCTGTGTGACCGCCGCTCGCCCTTTGGAGGAGCGGCCAGTGTTGTCGATACGGTCCGCGTCCGCTGTAAAGAAAAGCGCCAGCGCCGCAGCGTCATGCTTATTCCAAGTAGTCACATAATCCGCCCAAACCTGACGTATGGCCGCCTCGTCTCTAGAGCGGCTTGATGGGCTCTGAGCTAGGGACGCTGCAACAGTACAAAGTAGGCCGACAATGAGGATAAGCGTGCGCATATCAACCTCCATCCATTCGGCTGAGTATTACACAGCCCTCTGGAGGATTTGCCCTGCAAGGACGTTTGCTTCTACGTTGGGCCATTTTTCGCACAATGTATGCAAGTATGGAGTGGGAGTAGCACCGCGTAATGAACATCGAAATCCATAAGCCGGAACTCGAACGACGCGTGCGTGAAGTAGTCGAAAGCGGGCGTTTTCGCGATGTTGACGAGCTTCTGACCAAGGCCCTCGACGCCCTTGCGGAGCCGCATGTTGATTGCATCGGCGCGCTGGACTGGTCCCAATGCCCAGCGGTTGAAAGCGTCCCTGGAAAAGTCAGTGGCGCATGGGTTTTCCGCGGAACGCGAATGCCGGTCTCAGCCGTGTTCGAGAACCTCGAAGACGGGGTCACGATCGACGAGCTGGTTGAGCTCTACGATGGACTCACGCGAGACCAGGTGAAAGCGGTCCTGGATTTTGCCGCCCGCAGTCTGGAAACACCGTTCGGGCATTGATGCGGGTTCTGTTTGACCAAGGTACGCCGGTGCCGATTCGCGCGATTTCTATCGGAGCACACCGTACGAACGGCCCACCAACAGGGCTGGGACACACGAACGAACGGAGAGCTTCTGAGCGTCGCCGAAGAGGCAGGGTTTGAGGTGCTGCTTACCACGGACAACAATCTTGCCTATCAACAGAATCTTACGGACAGAAGGATCGCCATCGTGGTTCTGAGCCGCAACAAGTGGCGAACGGTTCAGCGATAAGATTGTCGCGGCCGTTGATGAGGCGACGCCCGGCTCCTACGTACTGATTGAAATACCGGTCAGGTAAAGGCAGTGCAGTCGGGCGCAGGCTAAAAGCGATCCAGGTACCAGGTCTGACGCTGGAAGGCCTCATCAGGGAGACAGGCGTTGGGAGAAACTGTCAAGCCATTCGTCGAGCCCTTGCTCCCACTCCGCCGAAACGTGGGCCTGCTCTTCTGACGTTAATTCGACTTCGGGCCGAAGCGCGAGCAGGCGGCGCAGCAAATCCAGAATAATCGACATGACTGCCTCTCACCATTTTCGCGCATTTGATCCGATTAATTAAACCCACTTAAGATGACCCGGTATTAACACCTATCCCCGCAACTCACGACGCTCAAATGAGGTTTGACTGTCCAGAAGGCTAGCAAGCCTTCCTAGAAAAGGGGAAACAGAAATGAAACGACTTGTTATAACCACGGTCATCGGCTCCTTGCTGCTCGCGACGGCGTCATTCGCCCAGGACGACAAAGAAGGAAAGATTCAACAGCGCAAAGAAAACCAGCAACAGCGCATCGGAAACGGCGTCAAGAACGGCTCGCTCACCGCCGGGGAGACGTCGAAGCTGGAACACCAGGAATCCAAGGTGAACAAGGAAGTCCGGACGGACCGGAAGGCAAACGGGGGTAATCTGACCAACAACCAGAAGGCTCAGGTGAACCAGCAGCAGAACAAGCTGAGCAAGGAAATCTACAACGACAAGCACAACGCCGCGAAACAGAGCCAATAGAAGGCTTTTCTTGCTTTTCGCGCGATTCACCGACGCTTCACCGCCGTTCGCCGAATCCAGAGCCGACAAGACGCGCAAGCCTGTTACGATCGCATTGGAAGGAAATTGCGATGTCAGACTTCGATTCAAAGGACTACGGCGACCGCCTTCGCCGCGAGATCCACGCCAACGTCCAGGATCGAATCCAGCGCAAAATGGATCGGCTCCAGCGGAAGATGGAACGGAGGCAGTACAGGCACTCAGGCCGGTTCGGCGTGGTGTTCGGGGCCCTGATCGCAGCGGTGGGCGTTCTGTTTCTTCTCCAGAATTTGGGAATTCTCTACTTCGACGACATCTGGCAGTACTGGCCCGTGATTTTGATTGTCATCGGCGTTTCACGCGCGGCCAGCTCCCTTGCGGTGGGCGGGCGTGTCGTGGGCGGAGTGATGGTCTTTGTCGGAGTCATCTTTCTCCTTGAAAATCTGGGCCTGATCCACGGAAACGTGTGGCGCTACTTGTGGCCGCTGGTCCTGATCGCCGTGGGCTTAGGACTGTTGGTGCGCGCGGTGGAACGGCACAATCTGGCGTCTGGAGCACCCAATCCCGCATCACCATCCGCGGCTTCGTCGGCATCGACTTTCCCTAGTTCAACGGACGCGGGTCTTATCGCGCCCTGGGCCATCTTCAGCGGAATCCGGAGGCGCGTCGAGTCGCAGGACTTCGAGGGCGGTGAAGCGCTCGCCGTTTTTGGCGGATTGCAACTCGATCTAAGTGATGCGGCCACCAAGAAGGACGAGGTCGTAATCGAGACCAATGCCTTTTTTGGCGGCATCGAGATGAAAGTGCCGGAGAATTGGAACGTGTCCGTTCGCGGCTCGGCGATTTTCGGTGGTATCGAAGACGAAACCGCGAACGCAAGCTCTACGGCGGACGTGAAGCGCCCGCTTTTGATCATCACCGGCTTCGTGGTCTTTGGCGGTGTTACGGTGAAGAACTAGCGCCCTCATGCATCCGCTCATTTGCAGAAAAGCGTACCTGGCCGGGTACCTGACCGTCTGGATGCTGGTGGCGGTAATGCTGGCGGCGCTACTGCGCATGCCAGGCACGCTGGACTGGCGTGAGGCGCTCATTCTATCCACGCCCCTGTGCCTGTTCTATGCCTTTGTTTGCCTGACGCCTTGGTACGTTTGCCGGTATCTTCCACTGCGGTCCACCAATCCGGTGAAATTGCTGGTGAATCATTTCGGCGCCGCCATTGTGGCGAGTGCGATTTGGGTAGAGATGGCCCATCTGATTGCCCAACCGCTCGATCTGGGATCACGCATCAAGGCCGAGGTTCCTGACCTGGTGGTGGTCGGCTTATTGCTCTACTCGCTATCCGTGGCGCTGCATTACATGCTGCTCGCCATCGAGGCCTCGCGCGAGTCCGAACTGCTGGCCCGCGACGCGGAATTGCGCGCCCTCAAGGCGCAAATCAATCCGCATTTTCTGTTCAACAGCCTGAATTCGATCACCGCGCTGACCACGGTGGACCCGGCACGGGCACGCGACATGTGCATTCATTTATCGGACTTTCTGCGCAGCACCCTGGGTCTGGGCGAGCGTGAGAGCATCCCCTGGCAGGAGGAGCTGGCGCTTGCCCGAACCTACCTGGATGTCGAACAAATCCGCTTCGGCGCGCGCCTCAAAGTGGAGTTGGACGTGGACGACGAGTGTACCAATCGTCTGGTGCCGCCTCTGGTGCTGCAGCCGCTGATCGAAAACGCGGTGAAGCATGGAATCGCGACCCTGATCGAAGGCGGAACCATCAGAGTGGAGGGCCACGTGACAGATGGGCTTCTGGAAGTAAGCGTAGAGAATAATTTTGATCCGGATTCGCCAGCTCCGCGGCGGCATGGCTTGGGGCTTCGCAATGTTCGCAGCCGTCTGGAAACGCGGTTTGGCGGCGCCGCGCGGCTCATCACTCATTCCGGGAACAATCAGTTTCGCGCGGAGATGAGCGTTCCCTGCTCCAAACTTGAATAAAGAAGGGTTGAATAAAACGATGGATCCGGGCGCAACCTTAGCTCATTACCGAATCGTCTCCCGCCTGGGTGCGGGCGGCATGGGCGAAGTGTTTCTCGCCGAGGATACGCGACTGCATCGCAAGGTCGCGCTGAAGGTCCTGCTTCCGGAACTGGCGCAAAACGCGGACCGCCTGGCACGCTTTGTCCAGGAGGCGCAGGCTGCCTCTGCGCTGAGTCATCCGAATGCGGCGCACATTTATGAAATCGGTGAGGCCGGCGGTTCCCATTACCTGGCGATGGAGTACATCGAGGGCCAGACGCTCGAGTCGCGCCTTCATGGCGAACCGCTTCCGGTTTCCGAAATCATCAGTATCGGAAGCCAGGTGGCGGACGCGCTCGATGCGGCCCATGCTCGCGGGATCGCCCATCGGGACATCAAGCCCGCGAATTTGATGATCGACCCGCGCGGGCATGTCAAAGTGCTGGATTTCGGCTTGGCGAAGTTCCTTCCCGATCGCGTGGAAGCCAATGCCTCGAGCCAGATCGCCACGCAGTTCCTGACCAGCGGCGGAGTGGTGCTCGGTACCGTCTCTTACATGAGCCCGGAGCAGGCGCTCGGGCGCAGCGTCGATCACCGGACGGATCTGTTCAGCCTGGGAGTGGTGCTCTACCAGATGGCTGCGGGGAAGCTGCCGTTTTCAGGCAGCACGGCGCAGGAGACGCTGGCGCGGATTCTCCAGGCGCAACCCGAGGCGTTGGGCCGGCTGAATTATGAACTGCCTGCCGAACTGGAACGCGTGGTTCGCAAGTGCCTGGAGAAGGACCGTGAACGGCGCTATCAGTCGGCTCGCGAGTTGCTGATTGATTTGAAAAACCTGGAGCGCGGTTCCGCACCGCCCAGCGGAGGCGAAGCAGCGCGTTCCAGCGTGATCCGCGCTGTGATTGTCGACGATGAGGAACTGGCGCGGCAACTCCTTCGGGAGTATCTGCGCGAGGCCGGCGGAGTCGAGGTGCTGGCAGAGTGCGCGAACGGCTTTGAAGCCGTGAAAGCGATTGCCGAGCGTAAGCCGGATCTGGTGTTCCTGGATGTTCAGATGCCGAAGCTGGATGGCTTTGAAGTTCTGGAGCTGATCGATTCCTCAGTCTCGGTGATCTTCGTCACCGCCTACGATCAGTACGCGATGCGCGCCTTCGATGCGAACGCGGTCGACTATCTGCTCAAACCCTTCAGCGTGGATCGCTTTCGCAAGGCGCTCGAGCGGGTGCGGCAGCGTTTCGGCAATCCTGCCCCGCCTGCGGGCAAGATCTCCGCATCGGATCTCTCCGCGGCCGCACGCCCGCCCGAGCAGCGCCTGGAACGGATCGTCGTGAAGGACGGGACCAAGGTCCACATCATTCCGATTGATAAGCTGGATTACGTCGAGGCCCAGGACGATTACATCGCGCTGCGGAGCGAGAAGAAGAATTACCTCAAGCAGCAGACGATATCAAGTATCGAAGGGCAGCTCGACCCGAAACGCTTCGTGCGTATTCACCGTTCCTATATAGTGAACCTGGAGCGAATCGCGCGCATCGAGCCGTACACTAAGGACAGCCGCGTGGCCGTGCTCATCGATGGCGCGCAATTACCGGTCAGCCGTTCCGGCCACGCGAAGTTGAAGGCTTTGCTCGGCGAAGTCGGCTGAGTAGCGGTTAGTTGTTCACAGAGGCTTGTAGGCCACGCAATCAATCTCAATCCGCATTTCCGGATGGGGCAGGGTCGCTTGCACCGTGGTCCGCGCAGGCCTGTGTGCGCTGAAGAAAGTGGCGTAGACCTCGTTCATTGCGGCGAAATCACCGATGTCTCTCAAGAAGACGGAGCATTTCACGACGTCCGCTAACGTTGCGCCACAAGACTCCAGAATACGGCGGATATTACCGAGCACGAGATCCGTTTCGTGCTGGATATCACCAAGCGAGAGCTTGTCAGTGAGCGTATCGATCGGCCCCTGGCCGCTCACGTAGATAAAGTCACCCGCGCGCACCGCCGGTGAATAAGGACCACGCGGCGTGGGCGCGTGATGAGGGAAGATCCGCTCGATGCCCATTAGTTCCCGTCGCTCTTCTTACGGCGCGGTGGACGGCGTGTGCCACCACTCCCAGAGCCGGGCGATTTCGGAGCGCGTTTCCGCGCTGGGGCCCGTTTGGGTTTTGCCGGGGGCGGATTGGGCTCAAAGATGGTCGGCTGGCCCTCCACATACGGCTGGGGCTCATACTCTTCGACTTCCGGAGCCGCTTCCACTTCCGGCTGCGGCGGCTCGGCGGGTGGGTAGAATTCCGCGCCCAGATACACGAGCATTCCGGAATCCTCGTGCGGCTCCAGGCGCACCACCGTTTTATCCTGCGCGTAGTTCAGGAACTCGATGAACTCCTGAAACCCATAGGAGCTGGTGTCGAAGCGCGGTTGCTCGGTCTTGAACCACGCCGCCAGGTCTTCCACCGGGCAGCCATTTTCAATTTCGAGACGATGATTCTCCAGCACGTCGCGCAGGGGCGGCAGCAGATCCTCGGGCTTGAGATTCGGCCGTTCGGCCTGCGCCGAGCTCTTGCGTTCGATGATGTAACGTCCACCCGTTCCGCTGACGTTCACCAGTTCGCCGCGCTTGAGCTTTTCGACAAAATCCGAAAAGCTAGAAGCACCGTAGGCACGCTCGTTAAAAGCGGGGTCGAGCTGCAGCATGGTGGACTTCAGCAGTCCAAGCTGCGGCTGCACTGCGCGCCGCTCCAGAACCTGCAACGCTCGCTCCACCAGCGGCATCGCCTGAATAAGTTCGAGCGGAGCCGGCCGTTGTCGCCGGTCGCCGCCACGCTCGGGGCGCTCGGCACGCTCCGGACGATCCCCGCGCGGACGCGGCTGCGATTGCGGCTGGGCTGAACGGATGAGCTCGCCTGGCAAAACCGTCCGCTCCCGCTCCGGCGCGTCCGTCAAGAGCGATTCGAAACTAATAAATTCGTGACAATTTTGCTGAAGGATGGTGGAGGTGAACGCCTTCCCGCCGACCACGAAGACCGTCTTTCCGTACTCCTTGAGCTTATTGACCAACGGGATGAAGTCGCTATCGCCGCTGACGATGGCGAACGCGTTCACGTGAGTGTGCGTGAAGGCCATTTCCAGCGCGTCCAGCGCCAGGTTAATATCGGCGCCATTCTTGTCGCCGCGCGGCGAAGGAATCCTCTGCACCATCTGCACGGCGTTCTCCGCCATCTGGCGCGTGGCGCCATCCTGCCGGCCCCAGTTGGCGTAAGCAAACTTGGCCACAATGTCTCCGCGTTCCTTGAGCGCATCCAGCGCCAGGGACACGTCAAATTCACGCCGCAGCGTGGATTTGAGTCCGATCTCGATGTTGTCATAATCGACGAACACCGCGATATTTAATTTTTCTTGCATTTTACTCCTGCTATTTCAGCAAAGAAGCCGCCTTTCAGGCCGTCTGCTTCACCGAGCTGCGGATGAATTCCACAATGTCTTCGAGTGAGGCGCCGGGTTGATACACCGCCGCCACTCCTAAACGTTTTAGCTGCGCGGCATCCTCATCCGGAACGATGCCGCCCACAATGACGAGCACGTCGCTCATCTGTTTTTCTTTTAACAACTCCATCACTCGCGGAACAATTGCATTGTGCGCCCCCGAAAGAATGGACAGGCCAATCACCTGTACGTCTTCCTGAAGCGCGGCATTCACGATCATCTCCGGAGTCTGGCGCAAGCCGGTATATACGACCTCCATACCGGCATCCCGAAGCGCCCGTGCAATTACCTTGGCGCCGCGGTCATGTCCGTCGAGGCCGGGTTTGGCGACCAACACCCGAATCCTATGATCCATATTCACGCGAGAACGGAGACTTTTAAATACGCCGCCGCTGCCTTCCTCGGCAGGGCGGTGCACCCACTCCTAATTATAGACCTACACGACACTGGTTTCGGTGTAGGCGCCGAACACATCCCGCAGCGCGCCGCAAATTTCACCCACAGTCGCGTACGCGCGAACCGCATCCAGAATGTAGGGCATGGTGTTTTCGGAACCTTCCGCGGTCCGCTGCAGCGCTGCCAAACTCTTTTCGACCTCGCTCGAGTTGCGGCTATTCCTGAGTTCGGCGAGCCGCTCGTTCTGCCGGCGTTCCGCCGTTTCATCGATATGCAACACTTCGATCGACTGTTCCGCCGCTTCCGCATATTGATTCACGCCGACGATCACGCTTTCCCGCTCCTCCACCGAGTGCTGGTATTCGTAGCTGGCGTTGGCGATTTCGGTCTGGGGAAAGCCGCGTTCAATGGCCGGGATCATGCCTCCCATTTCATCGATCCTGCGAATATATTCGCGGGCGGCGGCTTCCACTTCGAGAGTTAGCTTCTCCAGGAAATAGCTTCCGCCCAGCGGATCCGGCACCGCAGGAACGCCGCTCTCATAGGCGATGACCTGCTGGGTGCGCAGCGCAATCGTCACTGCATGTTCAGAAGGCAGTGCGTACGCCTCATCGAGCGAATTGGTGTGCAGGGATTGGCAACCGCCAAGCACGGCCGCAAGAGCCTGAACAGCCGTCCGCACAATGTTGTTCTGCGGCTGTTGCCAGGTGAGCGAGCATCCCGCGGTTTGGGCGTGGAAGCGCAGTTTCAGAGAGCGCTCGTCCTGCGCTCCGTAACGCTCCTTCATCACGTGCGCCCAGATCTTCCGAGCAGCGCGATACTTGGCGATTTCTTCGAAGAAATCACTGTGCGCGTTAAAGAAGAAGCTGAGGCGAGGCGCGAAGGCATCAACCGGTAGACCGCGTTCCAATGCCCAGTCCACATACTCGATGCCGTCGCGTAGCGTGAAGGCTAGCTCCTGCACCGCCGTCGAGCCCGCCTCGCGGATATGATACCCGGAAATCGAAATCGGATTGAAGCGCGGAACATGCTCCGTCGCGAACTCGATCGAATCGGTGACCAGGCGCATCGACGGACGGGGAGGATAAATGTATTCCTTCTGTGCGATATACTCCTTCAGAATGTCGTTCTGAAGCGTCCCCGAGACGCGCGACCAATCAACGCCCTGTTGCTCCGCCACAACTAGGTACATCGCCCAAATCACCGACGCGGGTGAGTTGAAGGTCATCGAGACGGTGACGTCACTCAGAGGGATCCCGCGGAACAGCGTCTCCATGTCGGCGAGCGATGAGATCGCCACGCCGCACTTGCCCACTTCACCGAGCGCCGTGGGATGGTCTGAATCGAATCCCATCAGCGTCGGCAGGTCGAACGCCACGGAAAGACCCGCTTGCCCCTGCTCCAGCAGATAACGGTAACGTGCGTTGGTTTCCTCTGCCGTGGCGAATCCCGCGAACTGGCGCATGGTCCAGAGCTTACCGCGGTACATGTTTTCATGAATCCCGCGGGTGTATGGAAAGTGGCCGGGTTCGCCGAGGTCGCGTGCAGGATCAAATCCGGCGAGCTGTTCGGGACCATAGACGGCATCGAGCGGCAAACCGCTGAGTGTCCGATACGATTTCGCACTTGAAATCTGACCCATGCTTCAACTTCATTCTACGACTTCAATCCGATTTGCGAGTCGGTTCGTATCTACCAGCGAAGGGACAAAATCAAAATCAAATGAGAACATACATCAGCAAATGTTTCGGATTTGCGGCGCTCGCTGCTGTTCTAACAACATCACCGCTTCTCCTCGCCAAAGATCAGACGCTCTATCAACGGCTCGGTGGAAAGAAGTCCATCACGGCCGTCGTGGACGAGTTTATCGGACGCGTCGCCGCGGACAATCGCATCAATCATTTCTTCGCGCAAACCGCGGCGGACCCGAAGCGCATGGCCATGTTCAAAAAGAATCTGGTGGACCAGATCTGTCAGGCCAGCGGCGGACCTTGCAAATACATGGGCAAAGACATGAAGACCGCACATGCGGGAATGGGAATTTCCAGCGCCGATTTCGGCGCATTGGTTGAGGATCTGGTGGGGGCGCTGGACAAATTCAAGGTGGGAGAGAAAGAGAAAAGCGAGCTACTGGGCGCTTTGGGGCCGATGCAGTCAGACATCGTGGAGAAGTAGCTTCCTTCTTTGAGGAACTCGCGCAAAACGGAGTGCGGCGCGATCAGTTTTCTGGTCCGGCTTGGAGGTGCGCGCCGCACCCTTTGCGCTTGCCCCTACAATAGAAAGCGTGGATCAGGAACGATTTGACGCACCTCGCTTGGCACTGAACAGAATCTACACCAAGCGCGGTGACCAGGGAGAGACGGGCCTCGCTGGCGGCCAGCGCATTTCCAAAGACTCCCCGCGCATCGAGGCCTACGGCACCATCGACGAACTGAACTCGTTCCTGGGCCTGGCAAAGGTTTCCTGCGAGGAGCAAATCGGGCGCGACCCGCGCGTCGGATTGCTGGTCGATATTCTCCGGCGGGTGCAGCACGAACTGTTCAACCTGGGCTCGATTCTGGCCACCAGGCCCGAGGACGTGCATCCTCATCAGGCGCGCATCACCCCGGTGGAAGTGGGCCAGCTTGAGCGCGAGATCGACGCGATGAATGAAGATCTCCCGCCGTTGCGCAGTTTCGTTTTACCGGGTGGGACGCGGCTGAATGCCGAATTACACGTGGTTCGAACCATCTGCCGCCGGGCTGAGCGTTTGCTCGTAGCCCTGTCGCGCGTCGAAGAAGTCCCGCCGGAAACGATTCAATACCTGAACCGGCTCAGTGACGCGGTCTTCGTCTGGAGCCGCTGGGCGAACTACGTGCTGCACGCTCCTGAAGTATTGTGGGACCCGAACCAGGCTGCGTCCGCACGTCGAGAGTTCTAGAACCTTAGACCCGACTCAGTAGAACCACTGATTCTCCGCGAATGGTACCTTGATGATCTTGTGACCAGTGCCGCGGCCGCGCATAATCGGCACAAATGAGAAAACAATGCCGGGAGTGTAAAACGACCTCGATTCCGAGCGCGCCATATTGCGACTCCTGCGGGTGCCGCTTCGCGGAGACCGCGGTGCCCACTCGGCCGTTATCCGTGCGATGGAGATACCATCTCGCTTCCGCGGTGGTGGGGCTTGGGGTAGCGGTCGTCCAGTACCTGGTCGTGAACGCGTAGACTAGCGAGCCGCGGGCGACAGCAGCTCGTTCACTCGCGCATTGATCACTTCGTTCTTATGAGTCACCAGCGTGTCCCGGATGATTTCGTCATCCAGGTTCATGTTCACCGCGCCATCTTTGATAAGCAGCTTAAGAAACGCCACCACGTTCGAGGCGTACATCTGGCTTGAATGGTAGGGGGCCTTCGAGGCAAGATTCGTGGGGCCGATGATCGAAACTCCGTGATGGACCACGGTTTCTCCCGCCCGCGTGAGCTCGCAGTTGCCGCCACGCTCGGCCGCGATATCGATAATCACCGAGCCCGGCGGCATCACCTCCACCATCTCAGCCGTGATCAATATCGGTGCCTTGCGCCCCGGCACCGCCGCGGTCGTAATTACGACGTCCTGACTGGGAAGGGTCTCCGTGAGCATCTTCCGCTGCCGCCGGTAAAAATCCTCATCCATGGCCTTCGCGTATCCGCCCTTGTCTTCCGCCGCGCCTGCATCCAGGGCGAGCTCCAGGAATTTTGCGCCGACGCTCTCCACCTGCTCCTTCACTGCTTGCCGCACGTCATAGGCACTGACAACCGCTCCCAGCCGGCGCGACGTGGCGATCGCTTGCAGGCCCGCAACTCCGGCGCCCAACACGAAGACCCGAGCCGGAGCGATGGTCCCGGCAGCCGTCATCAGCATCGGAAATATCTTCGGCAGATTCGACGCGGCCATCAACACCGCTTCGTATCCGGCGAAAGTCGCCATGGAAGAAAGGGCGTCCATGCTTTGAGCACGCGTGATGCGAGGAACCAGCTCCATTGCAAAAAAGCTGACGCCCGCCTTAGCGAGACTGGCGGTTTCATTGAGTGCCGTGAGCGGCTCACCAAATCCGATAAGGACCTGGGCCGGCTTCAATCGCGCCAGATCGGCGCGGCCCGCTTCGGGATTTGCTCCCAGGCAGCGCACCTGGGCGATGATATCGGACGATTGGAACACCTCATCGCGATCCGCGAGGCGCGCGCCCCGAGCTGTGTATTCCGCGTCTGGAAATCCGGCCTCGACGCCGGCCGACGGCTCTACAACCACGTGGACGGCGGATTTCGCCAGGGTTTCACAATGCCGCGGCGTAATTGCGACGCGCCGCTCGCCCGGGAAACTTTCCCGCGGGACTCCCATCGTAACTGACACAGTATCGTAAGATAAATGATAACAACTTCAATGGAGCCCTCCGCGTAAGGTGGTTTTGTCACTTAGAAGCGCAAAGGGTGCGGCGCGCACCACCAAACGAGTCAGGAACTGTTTCGCGCCGCGCTCCGTTTTGCGCGTGTTCCTTAGGAGTAACGCGACATCCCTTTTGTACAATGGAAACGTGGTCTGCCCGCGGACTGCCGGCCGAAAGAAGGGTTTTTGAAACGTACGGACATCGCTGATCCGAATTACTTCCACAAAGTTGTGGATTGCCAGTGGGCGTGTCCCGCGCACACCAACGTTCCAGAATACATACGATTGATCGCGCAGGGCAGATACACAGACGCCTACATGCTCAACCGGGAATCCAACGTGTTCCCGTCGATTCTCGGACGCACGTGTGACCGCCCTTGCGAACCGGCGTGCCGCAGAGGCAGGCTGGACGGCAAACCTGTGGCCATCTGCCGCCTCAAGCGAGTCGCGGCGGATCACCGGGGCGAAATCGCGCACCTGCTGCCCCAGGTCCCCGAGAAGAAGAACGGGAAACGGATCGCCTGCATTGGCGCAGGTCCGGCATCGCTCACGGTGGCAAACGACTTGATGCCGCTCGGCTATGAAGTCGTGATCTTCGAGCAGAACGCTAAGCCCGGCGGGCTGATGCGCACCAACATCCCCGCGTTTCGCCTTCCGCATAGCGTGCTTGACGACGAGTGCGCGAACATTCTGAACATGGGCGTCGACATCCGCTACAACACGCCGATCACCAGCATGAAGGCAGTGCTTGATCAGCGGTTCGACGCGATTTTCGTGGGCAGCGGCGCGCCGCGCGGCAAGGAACTCGACCTGCCCGGAAGGCACGACACCGACCGGATCTTCATCGGAATCGATTGGCTGGAGTCCATCGCTTTCGGCCACGTGGATTCAGTGGGCGAGAAGGTGTTGATTATCGGTGTCGGCAACACGGCGATGGACTGCTGCCGCTCGTCCCGCCGGTTAGGCGCGAAAGACATCAAAGTGATGGCGCGGCGTCCCCGCGGATTCTTCAAGGCTTCCCCGTGGGAACTCGAGGATGCGGAGGAAGAAGGGATCGAGATTCTGGTCAACTACGCGCCGAAACGCTTCGTGGTCGAGGACGGAAAGCTCAAAGGTATGGAGTTCGAGCGGCTGGAATGGGATCAGGCCGCGAAAAACTCGAAAGTCATTGAGACCGTTTTCCTGCCGGCCGACGACGTGATTCTTGCCATCGGCCAGGAGAATGCGTTTCCCTGGTTTGAGCGGGATCTAGGGGTCCAATTCGATAAATGGGGCGCCCCGGTGGTGGACGAAACGACGATGCAAGGCACGTTGCCCGGAATTTTCTTTGGAGGCGATTCGGCTTGGGGTCCCAAGAACATCATTTGGGCCGTCGAGCACGGCCATCAAGCGGCGATCTCCATCGACAACTATTGCCAGAGTGTTCCGGTGACAGAGCGTCCCCAGCAGGGGATGAATCTCGTCAGTCAGAAGATGGGGATGAGCGAGTGGAGCTACCACAACGATTACAATCCCGCCGCGCGTCAAAAGATGAAGCATGTGGACCTGACGCGGAGGTTCGAGCAGCTCAACATCGAAGTGGAGCTGGGATTTTCCGCCGAGCAAACCGCGCGTGAGGTTCAACGTTGCCTCAATTGCGACATTGAGACGGTATTTGTTGAGCCGCGGTGCATCGAGTGCGATGCCTGTATTGACGTGTGCCCGCTGCTGTGCCTGACGATCACACGCGACGGTAGCGAAGAGGACCTGCGCGGGCGGCTTTCCGCTCCGGCTCTGAATCTTACACAGGACCTATACGCCTCCGCGCCGCTGCCGCAAACCGGCAGGCTCATGATGAAAGACGAAGATCTGTGCGTACACTGCGGCTTGTGCGCGGAGCGTTGTCCCACGGCGGCCTGGGATATGCAGAAATTCGAGCTCCAGATACCATACGCGGGGAGGCCAGTGTGCAACAACGCGCTAGTAACGGCCTAGGGGAGCGGGTTCGCGTCAACGATTTCGCGATGAAGCTCGCGAATGTGAATGGCACGGGCTCGGCGAGCGCCAACGGCCTGCTCATGCAGGCCATGTTCCGGATGGGCATCCCCGTTTCGGGCAAGAATCTCTTTCCATCGAACATTCAGGGCCTTCCCACCTGGTATGAGATTCGCGTCAACCGGGAAGGCTATACCGCACGCGCGCTCGACTACGATTTGATGGTCGCGATGAACTCGCAGACCTACGACCGCGATGTTCGGGAAACGCGTTCAGGCGGATTCCTGCTGTACGATTCATCCTGGCCGCTCGATCCCAGCCTGAATCGCGAAGATATTACGTTTCTGGGTGTTCCGTTCGCCGAAATGTGCACGGCCAACTTCAAGGAACCGCGCGAGCGGATTCTGATGAAGAACATCGCGTATGCGGGATCCATTGTGGCGATGCTCGGCGTGGATATGGACATTGTCGAGCGGCTGCTGGAAGAAAAATTCGCGGGCAAGAAGGCGCTTCAAGAATCGAATCGCCGCGCTCTGCGTCTGGGCTGCGATTACGCTAAGGAACATTTCGATCCCCTTCCGTTCCGGCTGGAGAAGATGGACGAGAATCGCGACAAGATTCTCATCGACGGCAACACTGCCACCGCGCTCGGCTGCCTGTACGCGGGCGCGACGGTGGCCGCCTGGTACCCGATCACGCCCTCCACTTCGGTGATGGACGCGTTCAAGGGATTTTGCGACCAGTACCGGCGCGATCCGGAGACGGGAAAGAACAACAGCCTCATTCTTCAGGCGGAAGATGAGCTGGGCGCGATCGCCATGGTGATCGGGGCGTCCTGGATGGGCGCACGCGCGTTCACTTCCACATCCGGCCCGGGCATCTCTTTGATGAATGAATTGCTGGGGCTGGCGTACTATGCGGAAATTCCAGCGGTCATCATGGACATCGAGCGCGTGGGACCTTCCACTGGAATGCCGACCCGAACACAGCAGGGCGATATCCTCGAATGCGCTTATGCCTCGCACGGGGACACCAAACACATCCTGTTGTTTCCGGCGAATCCGGCCGAATGCTTCGAGCTCGCAGTGAAGGCTTTCGATCTGGCCGAGCGTTTCCAGACTCCGGTGTTCATGTTGTCGGACCTGGATATCGGCATGAATGATTGGGTGGTTCCGCGCTTCACCTGGGACGATTCTTACCGGCCCGACCGCGGGCGCGTGCTCGACGCCCATGATCTCGAACACGTTTCCGAATTCCTACGCTACACCAACGAAGACAAAGATCATATCGCAGCCCGTACTCTGCCCGGCGTGCATTCGAAGGGTGCATTCTTCACGCGGGGATCCGGCCACACGAAATTCGGGGCCTATACGGAAACCCCGGACGATTATCAGGAAGTCATGGACCGCCTGCTGCTCAAGCACAAGGCAGCCGCCAGGTACGTTCCTGCGCCGGTGATTCGCAGACATCCCGGCGCGAGAATCGGGGTCGTCACCATCGGCGGATGCGAGCCGGCAGTGATCGAGGCGCTCGATATCCTTTCGCGGCGCGGAATCGACGCGAATTACATGCGGCTGCGCGGCTTCCCGTTCAACGAAAGCGTGGACGCCTTCCTGGACGAAAACGACCTCTGCTTCATCGTCGAGCAGAACCGCGACGCGCAGCTCCGGTCATTACTGACGCTCGAAACATCCGTGGCGAAGGACAAGCTGCGTAGTGTGCTGGTCTACGGCGGATTCCCGCTGAGCGCGAAACACGTGATCGACGGCTTGATGAGTCAACTGGAGACGAGCGAGCAGGAGACCGCCGAACCGAGTTCGGTGATCAGCAGTAAGTAGGAGAGACCATGCCGTCCATCACCAAACCCGTCGCGATTCACCCGAGTCTGCATCGCAACGATCTTGGTCTGACTGTCCGCGACTATGAAGGGACCATGTCCACTTTGTGCGCGGGATGCGGGCATGACTCGGTCACAGCGGCGATCACTCGCGCGTTCTGGGAACTTTCGACGCCGCCCCACATGATCGCGAAATTGAGCGGGATCGGCTGTTCCTCGAAAACCCCGACCTATTTTGTGAGCGGCGCGCACGGTTTTAATTCGGCTCATGGCCGTATGGCCGCCCTTGCGACCGGCGCCAACGCTGCTAATCGCGAACTGGTCTACATCGGGATTTCAGGCGATGGCGACTCGCTTTCCATTGGTCTCGGCCACATGTGTCACGCGATACGGCGCAATGTCCGGATGCTGTACGTGATCGAGAACAACGGCGTGTATGGCCTGACCAAGGGGCAGTTTTCAGCCTCCGCCGATATCGGATCGAAGAGCAAGCGCGGCGAGCCCAACCGCATGGCTCCGATCGATCCCGTGTCTCTCGGATTGAGCCTGGGAGCCACGTTTATCGCCCGAAGCTTCTCTGGAGACAAAGAGCAACTCATTCCCATCCTGAAAGCCGGGATTGCGCACAACGGCTTCGCCCTGGTGGACGTGATCTCTCCGTGCGTGACTTTCAACGATCACAAGGGATCGACCAAGAGCTATCTGTACACGCGGCAGCATGAGATTCGTGCCACCGAGGCGGATTTTGTTCCCCCGGCTTCGGAAATTCTCGCGAACATCGGCCAAAATGGAGCCGTCAGCGTCGCGATGCATGACGGCAGCGTGGTGCGATTCAAAGGGGTCCCCCAGGATTATGACCCCAGGGATCGCGACAAAGTGTTGGCCTACTTGCATGAGCATCAGGGCAAGGGCGAAGTCGTCACCGGGCTGCTCTACATTGACGAAAGCGTGCCCAATCTGCACGAGCTGAACAATACCTCGGACATGCCGCTTGCGAGAATGCCGTACGAGAAACTGTGTCCCGGCGCGGCGGAGCTAGATAAGCTCCAGGCCGAGTTTCAATAAGTCCGGGAACGAACCGGAATTCTGCCTCGTACTTCCATTGGGGGAAGGAGCGTTCCATGCGGCAGCACGTCAAAATCCTCGCAATTTTGCACATCGTTCTGGGCGGTCTCGGAGTGCTGGCGGCTATTGTGGTGATGACCATTTTCGGCGGGCTGGCAGGATTGCTCAGTCTTTCCGGCCGCGCTCAAGACATGGAGATCGGAAGCGTGGCGTTAGGGGTCATTGGCGCGGTCGCAACCATCGTCGTGCTTCTACTTTCGTTGCCCGGGTTAATTGCGGGAATCGGCCTGTTGAGCTTTCAGCCTTGGGCGCGCATTCTGACCATCGTCCTCTCCGCACTCGAATTGCCGGGTGTACCGCTCCATACGGCGCTAGGGATCTACGGGCTGTGGGTGCTGCTCTCGAACGAAGGCGCCGCGCTATTTTCGCATCCCGCTCCGCGGACAGCCTGACGGATGTTCCATGCGCCAGCACGTCAAGATCCTAGCAATTTTTGCAAATTGTTCTGGGCGGGCTCGGCGTGATGATCGTAGTCGTCGTGGCGGGTCTTTCCACCGGACTTATGGATTTTTTCCCTCATTCCGACCAAGGTGGGATAGGTGTTCGCGCGTTCGCGGTGACGCCTTGGGTCGGTATCATCGGAGCCGTTCAACCGTGGGCGCGCATCCTGACCATCGTGCTCTCCGCGCTCGAATTGCCAGGCGTACCGCTCCACACGGCGCTCGGGATCTATGGGCTGCGGGTGTTGCTCTCGAATGAAGGAGCCGCGCTGTTCTCGCATCCTACGCCACGGACAACGTGACGGAAACTCCGAAGAACCGGTCGCTGACGCTCGCGGCTCGGTTAGGCATTCTGAGCCGCAACCGTGAGGGAGTGGTGGGCACTGATTGTGGCTTATTTACGCTCTGGCGGCCACCAACCCTACCACAGCCGCGCCCAGCATCAACCAGGCCGAGTCCACACGCGTGAAGCTCAGCACCACAAATGTCACCGCTACAATCGCGAGCGGCACGTAGCCGGTGATGGCATCGCCCGCCAGTGGAATCGACGACGCCAGCAACAGACCCGCGCTCGCCAGAATGACGGCTTGAATCGCGCTCCTGATCCGCGGCGTTCCGGCGCGTTCGCGTAACCAGCGCATCATCGGAATCACAAGAAAGGCAGGAGTAATCAACGCCAGAAAAGCCGCGAACGCTCCTGGCAAGGCGTCAACGAAATATCCGACGCTCACCACGTACAGTCCGTTCGGTCCGGGTCCGGTTCGTCCGGCGACAACTGCGGTATTCAACTGCCTGTCGGTGAGCAGATGCCGCTCGACCACAAAGTCATTGCGGACCACCGGCAGCGAGGCCATGCCGCTAAACGATGTCAAGGTCGCCTTGAGCAGCAGCAGATATAGGACAATGAGATTCATTCCGCCGCCGGTTCCTTCCACAGGAACCCGAGGAGGGCGGCCAGCGCAATCACCTGAACCGGCGTCAAGCCAAGCTTCCACACAGCCAGGAAAGCGCCTCCGGTGAAGATCAGCGCGCGAAGCACCTGCATGGGACGCCTGAGATGGGGACTCACCAGCAGCCACACGCTGGCCCACATCATGCCAACCACGGCCGCGACCGTTCCGCCCACCGCAGCCGTCACCGACGCGTTGGACCTCCAGGTTTCGTAGCCTGCCGTGATCAGGACCGTTAGCACTGTGGAGGGTACACTGATCGCAAGAACGGCTACCAGAGCGCCCCACAGACCCAAAATCCGAGCGCCCGTCGCCGCGCAAAAGGCCAGAAGGTTGGTGCCCGGGGTAATCCGCGCAAGTGAATACGCGAGAGCGAAGTCATCCTGCCTGATCCAGCCTTTCCGTTCGATCAACTCGCGCTGCAGGGCCGCCATGGTGGGATTTCCTCCGCCGAAGGTGGTGTTGCCGATGCGCAGGTAAACCCATCCCAATCGAGCCACGGTAACCATAGGTGTCTAATAGGTAACTCTGATGCAGTGACTAACTTTCCATTGTCGCGTGCGGGCAGCGCGGCTTCGGGAAATTACCCTTGGGGAGTGAAACGCGAAGCATTGGAACGCTTAGTGGCCGCGCAGACTCATATCTCGACCGCCAGGGCTAAGGACCGGGTCGAGGAACTGGTTTGCGAGATATTGAGATCACTACGGAAAGGCCGGCCGGTGAAACTGCCCGGCATTTGCAAGCTGGCAGCCAACCCCCAGGTGTTGAAGGGAGTGCGATGAATCCGAGCAATCGGGTCATCACCGGAATCCTGCGGCGCGCGCTGAAACGCGGGCGGACTGTGGACATTGACGGACTTGGCAGCTTTCGCCAGGCCAAAGACGGAGGCTATGAGTTCCTACCGCAACTGAAGCCGCGGGTTTTCGTGGCGTACGTCATTGAGGATCTGAGGCCGGTCCGCCGTTTGTGCGACGCGCTCCGATCCGCGGGCTTTTCGCCTTGGCTGGACCGGGAGGAACTGCTGCCGGGTCAAAACTGGCCGCGCTCGATCGAGCGCGCCATAGAAATCGCGGACGTGTTCGTAGCGTGTTTTTCCCCTCGTTCGATCGGCAAGCGGGGAACCTTCCAGAGTGAGTTGCGCTACGCCCTGCATTGTGCGCGC
>JBEKBK010000069.1:0-22182 GCA_050015435.1 Bryobacteraceae bacterium | reverse complement strand
ATCAGCCCGGACTTTGAAAAACAAATCGCTGGGGCCATACCACTGGTCGATGACTTCTTCGACACAATAGGTCTGTTCGCCCAGGTGAAAGCGCACAGGACGTTCGTCAGCTTTGCCTCCCGAGTAGCATTCGACCCGCAGTTTCATCGTGAGATCATTCTCCCGGACCGCCACCTGTTCTAAGCGGCGCTCTGGACTTTCCTCTCAGCCACAGGTTTTCCGCGACCTTTCAAATCCGAGTCGAACACGAGAGACTGATGTCCCTTGACGTCGACGACTACAAAGCGATCGTCTTCCGCAGGAGCGATGACATCAAAGATTTCTCCGGCGGGGACGTTTACTGCGGCATAATGATTGTCCTTGAAAGCAAGGACCATCACGGGGGAGGTCGACTCGATAGCGCATTTTGGGCTCCTGGGTTCATTCGGCCGTAACACGCATAACGACCAAAAAGAACGCTATTAGTGCTTCGCAGTGCATGTTCTAGACCATTTTCCAGAAGCGGCCTAGAAGCGTCTTTCATTGGTGTGTCTAGCGATGCAAGTAAAAGCGTGGGTGATTTGGCGCGACTTAATTCAGTCAACACCCAAAATAGTCACACGCTATGGCAACAGTGTAAGTCCTGCAAGCTCTTCCATCGTGCGTACGGGATGGATTTGAAGATCACCGAGATGTTCCGTCTTCAAATCTTCTTTCACGTTTACCTCATTGTCGGCCGGAATCGCGACGTGATGGATACCGCTCCGCTTTGCCGCCAGGACCTTCTCCTTGATCCCGCCCACTGGCAGAATCAGGCCCGTCAGCGAGATCTCACCGGTCATGGCGAAGTCAGGGTTCACTCGCCGGCCAGTCAGCGTCGAGATCAAGGCGATCGCGACAGTTACACCGGCTGAGGGGCCGTCTTTGGGAATAGCGCCCGACGGCACGTGAACATGTATGTCACTCTTCGTAAAGACTTCGGGATCGATTCCATACTGTGCGGCCTGGGCGCGGACCCAAGTCAGCGCAGCTTGGACAGATTCCTGCATCACGGAGCCGAGTTGGCCGGTCATGATGAGCCCCTTATTCCCGCCCGGCATCCGCCCGGCTTCGACGAACAATACGTCACCACCCACGGGCGTCCAGGCGAGCCCCACGGCAACGCCCGGGCGCTGGGTTCGTTCACCAACTTCGGACTCAGTTCTGAACCTAGGCGGGCCAAGGAACTGCTCGAGTATCTCGGTCGTTGCCTCAACTTTTTCGTGAACGCCAGCCGCGATTCGCCGCGCCTGTTTCCTGCATACTCCAGCAACGGAGCGTTCCAAATTCCGCACTCCAGCTTCGCGCGTGTACCGGCGAATGATATAGCTCAGCGCTTCATCGCTGAAGTGGACATCGTCCGTACCCAGGCCATTTTCGCGAGTCTGCCGCGGAACCAAATAGCGGCACGCGATGGCGATCTTTTCTTCTTCGGTGTAACCTTGGAGCTCGATAACCTCCATGCGATCGCGCAATGCATCCGGAACGGTGTCCAGTTGATTTGCGGTCGTAATGAACAGAACTTTCGATAGGTCAAAAGCAACATCGAGATAATTGTCCCGGAAAGAGAAGTTCTGTTCAGGATCGAGAACTTCCAACAACGCCGAAGCGGGATCGCCATGAAATTCGTGCCCGAGCTTATCGACCTCATCCAGCATGAATACGGGGTCATTGGCTCCTGCGCGGCGTATCCCCTGAATAATCTGTCCAGGCAGAGCGCCTATGTAAGTCCGTCGATGTCCCCGAATCTCCGCTTCATCATGCATGCCACCCAGCGAGATCCGCACGAACTTTCGGCCCAGGGCGCGGGCGATGGATTTGCCCAGCGATGTCTTGCCGACACCGGGCGCGCCCGTGAAGCACAGAATCGGACCCTTGGAGGTTGGGCGCAACTGGAGCACCGCCAGGAAGTCGAGGATACGGTCTTTCACTTTTTCCAGGTCGTAATGATCCTCGTCCAGAATCTTTGCTGCGTAGTTCACATCCACCGGTTTCCCCGTGGACGTCGACCATGGCAAGCTGACCATCCATTCCAGGTAGTTTCGGGAGACTCCGTGTTCGGGCGACATCGGAGAAAGGGCCGCTAAGCGCTTGAGCTCTTTCTCGGCTTCCGTCTTAACCTCGGCAGGCATGCCCGCCGCTTCGATCCTGGGACGGAGCTCCTCGATGTCCTTTTGCGATTCCTCGCCCTCGCCGAGTTCCTTCTGGATGGCCTTGAGCTGCTCGCGAAGAAAGAACTCGCGTTGAGCCTGATTCAACGCGCCGTGCGCCTCAGTATGTATCTTCTGCCTAAGCTGAACGCGTTCGAGTTCGCGCACCGCCAGCTCGTTAACGCGGCGGAGGCGCGAGGTTACGTCAAGCTCGGCGAGCAATGCCTGGCGCTCAGGGAGGGTCAATCCGGGTAACATTGCGCTAACGAAATCGGCCAATGGTCCAAGCTGAGGAATATTGGCTACGGTGAGCTGCAACTCGTCTGGAAGATCGGGCGCGGCGGCGATGACTTGCTTGACGGTCTCGACGAGGTGATCGCGAACTGCCTGGAGTTCGGGTCCGAGGGGCGGCTCCTTGTCCTCCAGCAGTTCCACCTTGGCCCTCAGCGGCTCCGCGTTGGTGAACTCCTTCACGCGGAAACGTACGACCCCGCCGCAGAAAACGAGAAGGTGATCTGGAGCCGGCCGGAGAATTCTGTGAATAAAGCCGACGGTGCCAATTTCGTGCAGATCGGACGGCTTTGGGTCATCCTGGCGAGGATCGCGTTGAGCGATGATACCAAGGCGTTGCCCTTCTCCGACCTTAAGCACAAGCTCGATGTGCGCCTGTCTTCCCACGGTGAAGGGAAGAATGGCGTTGGGAAACAGAGCGCCTTCGCGCAAGGGCAGGATGGGTAGTTCCTCCACAATCGATAGATCCCCGGTCACGCTTTTCGGCATTTCTATCATGGTCGCCATTTCAACCTATCCTTATGATACAAATGAGCGGCTCGAGCCGGGCGACGCGTCGTGAAAGCCCCGCCTTCTCGGATGCCTCCACCACAACCGTAACGTCTTTGTAGGCACCAGGAGCCTCCTCGGCCACACCCCTGGAAGAGGGAGAGCGGATGAGAATGCCGCGGCGGCCAAGCTCGTCGATCAACTCCCGGCCTCGCCAGTGCTTGGTCGCTTGATGACGGCTCATCTGGCGTCCGGCGCCGTGGCATGACGAACTAAACGATCGGCCTTCGCTCTCCGGTGTTCCGATCAAAATGTAGGAAGCCGTGCCCATGGTGCCGCCGATCAGCACCGGCTGGCCAAATGGACGCAATGCCTCGGGAATAGCCGGGTGATTCGGACCAAAGGCGCGCGTCGCGCCCTTCCGATGGACGAAGAGACGTTTCGTGTGTCCGTCCACTAGGTGCTCCTCGACTTTGCAGGTATTGTGAGAGACATCGTAGAGAACGTCGAGGTTGGCTTCTGGGATAACCTCCGCGAAGGCTCGCCGAACCAGATGCGTGATGATCTGCCGGTTCGCCAGCGCACAGTTGATGGCGGCGCGCATAGCACCCAAGTATTTGACCCCAAGCGGAGAATCGATCGGGGCACACGCCAATTCTCGATCCGGCAGCTCGATTCCGTATTCTGAAGCCTGCAGCACCATTTCGCGAAGAAAATCCGTGCCGATCTGATGGCCCAACCCTCGCGATCCGCAGTGAATGCTGACCACAATATCATCCGTTGAAATTCCGAAAGCCCGCGCCGAAACGTCGTCGTAGACCGCCACTACTCGCTGAACTTCGAGGTAATGATTTCCTGATCCCAGCGTTCCCATTTCGCGGTGCTGGCGCTTCTTGGCAAACTCTGAAACAGCCTCCGGCCGTGCACCCTCCATACGGCCTCGCTCTTCTGTTCGCTCCAGGTCCGCCTCTTTTCCGTAGCCAGCATTGAGAGCCCATTGGGCGCCGTTCAACAACATCTCATCCATTTGCTGGTCGTCAAGGTTGAGGAGCCCCTTGCTGCCTACACCAGCCGGAATGTGACGATACAGTGCATCTGCGAGCGCCTGTTTCGCCGGAACCACGTCACCCGCTTTGATTCCTGTCAGCAGTGTTCGAACGCCGCATGAGATATCGAACCCGACGCCGCCAGCCGACACAACGCCGCCCTCTTGAGGATCAAAGGCCGCGACTCCGCCGATGGGGAAGCCGTAGCCCCAGTGAGCATCCGGCATCGCATAGGCAGCCTTTTGAATGCCAGGCAGCGTTGCAACGTTGACGGTCTGCTCGTAGACTTTCATGTCCATATCACGAATCAATTCTTCGCTGGCGTAGAGGACCGCAGGCACGCGCATCTTCCCCTGCATCTCGATTCGCCACTCGAAGTCCGACACGCGGCTTAGCAGTGTTGTATCCATGAAGCTCTCACACGTCCACTATGCATTGCGCTACCCATTCGCCCTCCGCATTCTGCCCGACGAACAGATCCGTGTACGTCGCTCCTTTGACCTCGACGGCCGGTTCATGCCGTGCCACGTCGGCTTCTTCACCCCATGCTGTGCCCTGCAGGCGATCGCCGTCGATCCTCACGCGAAAGCGGGCCAGAATCATTCGCCGAACTGCCATTTCATAAATAAGGGCATTCAACCAGTCAACCAACAGGACCTCCAGATTGGGAGCCTGGCACTGGATGATCAGTTCGTTTCGAGGTTCTACCCGCGAAGGGTCGGTGATCACCGCAGCGAGAGCGACGGCAGCCTGTTCAAAGGCTTCTTCCATGGTTGGACCAATGCCGCGGACGCCGATATCAGCTCCGTGCGCATAATGCTCCCATCGCGACGTCGGGATCATACTTCGTCACACAAGAATGCGCGAAACCGCGCACCATCCTGTCTCACCTGCGCTCGAAACGGCCCACATATTCTCCGGTGCCGAGTTGGTGCGGCTGGAGAGCGCGTTCGAGTTCCTTGCGCCGTGCGCCAGCCCGCACTGCGAGCGCCGGCGTGTCCAGGGCGTAGAGGCGGAAGAAATAGCGATGAGGACCATTACCTTTAGGTGGACATGGACCTCCGTAGCTCGCATCGCCGAAGTCGTTCTTCCCGGAATGCACAGGCCGGCTGGCCCGGTAGGCCTGGGGCAGGGAGTGCGTGCCCTGTGGGATATCCCAAAGCAGCCAATGATTCCAGGTCCCGCCGGGTGCGTCTGGATCATCCATGATTAAAGCAAAACTTCGTGTGTCAGCGGGTTCCCCGGTCCAAGTTAGTGCCGGGGAGATGTTCTGGCCCTCGCAGGTAAAGGTTCTAGGGATGGTATCGCCGTCGGCGAAAGCGTTGATCGTGAGCTTGAACATCGACGCGTTCATCCCTTTTGCTTGTCTGCCGTGAGGTTGCGCGGCAAAGCTGCTACCCCTGCGGCAGTTCGCGCCTGCTTCCGTGGATGAATAATCTTTACCGTGCTGGCCTGCGGTCCTTTCTCTCCCATTTCTTCGTCGAACCGCACGCGTGTGCCCACACGAACCAGGTTGAAATGGCCATCCAGCACGCTGGCTTGATGGAAGTAGATTTGGCGGCCGTCCGTCGTCTCAAGAAAGCCGTACCCTTTGTCTGGGAAGACCTCCTTCACCTCCCCTTCAGCCGGCTTCTGGATGCTCTTGACCGAGCCTTCCTGCCGTCGTGCGTAGTCCTGCAACCGCCGTCTCATTTCGTCGAACGCTTCACGAATTGCACGCTGCGGAGTCTTATGAACGAGCACCGACTCCGCTTCCCGGCGGGACTTTTCGGTTTTTATGTCCTGTAAGGTTCCATGGAGTGTCGGTGTATCCTTAACCACCAGTTCACCGCTTGGCAGACGCAAATCAATGCGCACGTGATACAGCTTGCCGGATTGGGCTCGCTGCGGCCGCTCCACTACGACGCGGCAACTGGAAATCCTGTCGTAGAACTGCTCTAGTTTGGCCGCCTCTTTTTGTACCAGTTCCTCCAAATTAGCCGAGTCCTCAATGTTTCGAAACGTCACTTGAACCGGAAGTAACATTAGCGCTCCTCCTAGCTGATCAATGTAGATGTGCCTAAATCACTTGCAGCTTCATGGCCAAGCGGAAGGACGAGGTCACATTCCGGAGGCAGGAAGTTTTGACGAAAGATACCGCACCAAGGCCGATAGCGTCGTGAGCTGGCCGTAGTCGGCTTCCGGAATTTGCACGCCCAGCCGCTGGTGCAGGCCGATGAGGAGGTTTAGAAAGTCGAAGGAATCAATGTCCAGGGCTTCACGCAGATTCTCCTCGGGACGAATCTTGCGTGGGTCGGCCTCCGGCGCGATTTGACCAAGAGCGTCAAAGATAGCCTGCCGGACTTCGGTTTCAGTCATAGCTTTTCTGGCTCCTGAAGCAGGCTGTCAAGCGCTTGCAGAAACTGGGCGCCACGGTGACCGTCCGTGGCACGGTGGTCCGCGGCCACTGTCGCAGTCAATACTGGCCGCACGCCCAACATACCTTGGTCGGCCCAGGGACGCTCGACAATCTTGCCAAACCCGACTAAAGCCACTTGCGGCGGATAGATCACGCCGTAGACAGTTTCCACTCCGAGGTCACCGAGGTTGGTCACCGTGATCGTGCCCTCAGTAATTTCAGAGCTCCGCAGCCGACCGGAGCGTGCTCGGGTAATGACATCTCGTAGTCCCGCCATCAGTTCCTCGACGGATTTCTGTTGGGCCGAAAGAATTGCGGGAATCATGAGTCCGCCACGGCGAAGGGAAATCGCCACGCCAAGATGGATCTCGCTCGAAACCTTCAGTTGGTCCTCGATCCAGAAACCGTTTAACTCAGGGACTTGCATCAGCCCGCGCGCGACGGCCTTCAGAAGGAGCGCGGCCGGCAGCACCCGGTTCTCGATCGAACGTGGCTGATTGAACCCTTCCAGCCACTTGAGCGCCTTGCTCATGTCGATTTGAGTCGAAAGGTAGTAGTGAGGGATCTCGCGATTCGAGCGGGCCATTGCCAGGGCGATCGCATGGCGCATGCTAGCCTGGGGCTCGCTTGGTGGCGCCGGGGTCTCCGGTTTCGTTGGCGGCTTGACAGCCTGCTCAGCGGCTTTCTCAACATCATGCCGCTCAATTACCCCTCCCGGTCCGGTTCCTTGAACCTTTTCGAGATCGACGCCCAGCTCCTGAGCCAGCTTCCTCGCCATCGGCGAGGCTCTCAGGCGAACGACGGGCTTTACCGTGGCTGCTTCAGGCACGGCCGGGACGGCCGCTTCGCCTTCCACGCGGATCATCGCGAGCGGAGTGCCGACCGGCAGCTTTTCTCCCGGTTTCGCGATCAGCCGTTCCACTGTGCCGGTTTCGTACACTTCAACTTCGATATCCGCCTTCTCGGTGCCGACCACAGCGATGATGTCACCGCGCTTGACGGGATCGCCCGGCTTCACGTTCCACTGCACCAGCGTGCCCTCGGCCATATCGGCACCCAGGCTTGGCATTCGGAACTCACCCATGGGAACGAACCATCCCCTCCACCGCCGCAGCGATCGTAGCGGCCTGCGGGATCGATGCTAGCTCCATGTGCGCGGCGTAAGGCATCGGGACTTCAGCCCCACAAAGACGTTGAACGTGAGCGTCCAGCTCATAGAAAGCCTGCTCTGTCAGGCGCGCGCTGATCTCCGCCGAAATTCCTCCGCTGCGCCAGCCTTCGTCCACTATTAGTGCGCGGTGCGTTCGGGAAACTGAATCCACCAGCGTGCCATCATCCAGGGGGCGGAGCGTGCGGAGGTCCACCACTTCCGTCTCGATGCCCTTTTCGGCCAAGCCCCGCGCGGCTTCTAGAGCCTTCCACACGCTGGTCCCATATGTGATCACTGATATATCGCGACCTGGGCGTCGAACCGTGGCGTGAACGATCTCGACCGGTCCCGCGTCCGCCGGCAACTCCCCCTCCATGTTATAGAGCAACGCATTCTCGAAAATGAGCACTGGGTCGGGATCCTGCAAAGCGGTGAGCAGCATGCCGTGGGCGTCTTCCAGCGTGGCCGGGGTCAGAACCTTGATGCCCGGAATATGCGCGTACCAGCCTTCCAGGCTGTGGGAATGCTGTGCCGCAAGCTGCCTCCCTCCTCCGGTCGCCATGCGAATGACCAGCGGCACGTTGAATTGGCCCCCGGACATGTGGAGCAATGTCGCCGCATTGTTCAAGATCTGGTCGAGTGCCAGCAGGCTGAAATTGACGGTCATGATCTCGACGATCGGCCGCATGCCTCCCAAGGCCGCGCCGATACCGGCGCCGACGAACGCGGATTCGGACAATGGCGTGTCGCGAATGCGCTCGGGTCCGAATTCCGCCAGCAGACCCTTACTCACGGCGTAGCAACCACCGTACCGGCCGACGTCTTCGCCCATCAGGAACACGCGATCGTCTGCCCGCAGCGCTTTGCGGATCGCTTCGCGAATGGCATCCCGATAAGTCATGCCGGCCGCTCCGAATAGACGAACCGAAGCAGGTCTTCGACCGGTTCCCATGTGCCTGACTCAGCGAACGCGATCGCCTCTTCGATTTCTTTAGCGACCTGACGCTCGATCTGCGCGACATCCGGTTCGGCTGTGGTTCCATCTTCCTCGATGCGGCGGATTAGGGCTGGAATCGGGTCGCGCTTCTTCCACTCTTCCACTTCGGCTTTGTTCCGGTACAGTTCCGGATCATACATCGAATGAGCTCGGAACCGGTAAGTGCGGCACTCCAGGAAGTAGGGGCCTTCGCCGGAGCGGACGCGCTGGATGGCCGATTTCGCCGCGTCCTCCACCGCCAGGACATCCATTCCGTCCACTGCGCTAGCGGGCACACAATAGGCCGCTGCCTTCTTCGACAAGTCCGTCTGGGAGTGAGAAACATCCAACCGTGTACCCATGGCGTACCGGTTGTTCTCGCATACGAACAGAAGCGGGAGCTTCCACAGGGCGGCAAGATTCATGCACTCATGAAATTCGCCCTCGGCCACGGCTCCATCTCCGAAGAAGCAGCAGGTTACGCGTTGCTGGGCACGCATTTTGTCGGCCAGCGCCAATCCCACCGCGACGGGGAGACCGCCCCCCACGACCGCATTGCCGCCGTAGAACCGCGTCTTTGCGTCGAACAGGTGCATTGATCCGCCGCGGCCCCGGCTACAACCTTCCTGCTTGCCGAACATTTCCGCCATTATGGACCCGGCCGGCATACCTCGAGCCAGAGCGTGGCCATGCTCGCGATAGGTGGAAACGATCGTGTCCTCGGCTCGAAGGGCTTGGATCACGCCGACACCGACGGCTTCCTCGCCGATATAGAGGTGCAGAAATCCTCGAATCTTCTGCTGGGTGTATAGCTCGGCGCACTTCTCTTCAAAGCGGCGAATCAGGATCATCTGACGCAGCAGAACCAGAAGGTGATCGCGCTCCATCATGAGGCGACCTCCAGTGTGGACAGATCGCCCTCGGGCAGTCCGAGTTCGCGAGCCTTCAACAACCGGCGCATAATCTTGCCACTGCGAGTTCGCGGAATCTGAGGGCGAAAGTCGATTTCCTTTGGCGCAATGGCCGCACCCAGCTTCTTGCGCGCGAAGCCGATCAGTTCGAGCCGCAATTCCTCACCAGCCTCGTAGCCGGGTCTGAGTACTACGAACGCTTTGACGATTTCGCCAATGGTGGGATCGGGCTTCCCGATGACGCCGGCCTCGGCCACACCAGGATGTTCCATGAGCGCACTCTCCACTTCGAACGGTCCCACCATGTGACCAGCGGTCTTGATGATGTCATCGGCGCGACCCACAAAAGTGAAATAACCGTCAGCATCCCGGTGAGCCAGATCCCCTGTAAGATACCAATCTTTACCGAACGAGTCTTGGACGAAGCATTTTGCGTAGCGCTCCGGTTCGTGAAGATATCCGCGGAACATGGAGGGCCAGCCCGGTTTCAGCGCGAGTTCTCCCTCCTCGCCCGCTTGTTGGATGACGTCAACTCTCCCGTTCAGCCGCCGCACAATAGCCGCCTCGACCCCGGGCAGAGGCTTACCCATGGATCCAGGCCGGATCTCCATCGAGGCGAAATTCGCAATCATGATCCCGCCGGTTTCTGTCTGCCACCAGTTGTCGTGGATCGGCAGGCCGAGCGCCTGCTGACCCCAGACCACAGCCGAGGGATTCAGCGGCTCACCCACGCTGGCGATCAGACGAAGGCGGCTGAGGTCATACCGGGACCGCGGGTCGCCAGGGGCTCGCATCAGCATGCGAATTGCGGTTGGAGCTGTATACCAGACCGTTACCTTGTGCTTTTCCAACACGCTGTACCAGCGTTCCGCGTCGAAGTCGCCTTCATCGATGACGTTAGTCACCCCGTGCAGCAAGGGCGCGATGATCCCATACGAAGTTCCGGTCACCCAGCCCGGGTCCGCCGTACACCAAAATACATCGTCCGGATGTAGGTCCAGAACATACTTGCCCGTCATGTAGTGCATCAGAACCGCATTATGGACGTGGATGGCGCCTTTAGGCATCCCCGTGGTGCCGCTGGTGAAGTGCAAAAGAGCCATATCCTCGGCGTTGGTCTGCGGAACGTCGAACTCCGGCGAGGCTTGTTCAAGTAGCGGTTCCAGTGCCCAGACGTTTGTACCAAGGCTTTCTCGTGCATCTGTGATCAAGATGTGACGCAATTCAGGAAGGCCGGGACGAAGAGCTTCGACCGTACGCCGGTACAGCCTCTCTGTAGTGACCAGAACCTTTGCGTTCCCGCGTTGCAGGCGTTGATGCACAGGCTCAGGTCCGAAAGCGGAGAAGAGCGGGCAGAAAACGCTTGTATTCTTGAGTGTACCCAGCGCCGCTATGTACAGAGCGGGAATGCGACCTGCCAGAGCAAAGACACGGTCCTGCTTGCCGACACCCTGCCTTCGTAATACGTTCGCGAAGCGATTCGTTCGTTCGCGGAGTTGGCCATAGGTCGTGTCAACGGTCGAACCGTCCCGTCCCAGCCACCGCAAAGCGACACCATTCCGAAGGCTCCCCGCCGCGTGCCGGTCGACCGCGAGCTCCCCAATGTTGACCGAATCGGCTTGGCCGCATAATTCGCGAAGAACCTGTTCCCAGGAGAATGTAGCGCGGGTCTTCTCCAAGTCAGCCAGATTCGGTTGTACTGGCCACGCGGACAGATCCTTTGTGATTGGTGTCCAGCCCATTCGGGATTACAACCGGCACGTTAAAGGCCACATCGCGCTTTGTCCCGAGGACGTGTCGCACGGTCTTAACCAAAGCAAGTGCGTGCTTTGGCTCAGCCTGTGGCATTTCACAGTTCGACGCACCGTTCGTGTCAGGTGAATTCAACTGTTGGTGCGTAGGGCCCTCCGCTCAGAGCCGGCACGCCCCTGGATCACACTTGGTGAAATGTTCGCGCTCTTCCGGCGTTTCTCCCAATCCGAGTTCGAGCATGGGCTCAGACTTTGAACCGTAGCGATACACTGTCACTCCCTTGCAGCCGAGCTCATAAGCGAGCCGGTACGCCTTGGCCACATCGCGAGGAGAAGCCTCGGCAGGTAAGTTGACCGTCTTTGATACGGCATTGTCGACATGCTTCTGAAAGGCGGCCTGAATCCGGATATGCTGTTCCGGCGAAATTTCGAGCGCAGTCACGAACAAATCCCTTTCCTGGGTGTTCGTCCTCAGGCGGCCAGTGGAAGCGACGGATTCCAGCACCTTGGAAGGATCTTGTCCCAGGCGCTCCAAATGGCGCAGAAGAAGCGGATTGAGTTCCGCGAGAATCTCACCGCCCAGCACATGCCGGCGATAGGCCAACGCGAACAGAGGTTCGATGCCGGAACTGGTTCCAGCGATGGTACTAATCGTGCCAGTAGGAGCAATTGAGGTCTGTGTGGCATTCCGCAGGCGCAAGCCTGTCGCCTGATAAATGCTCCTGCTCCAGTTTGGGAAAACGCCGCGGTCCTCCGCCAGACGAATTGAGGCTAATCGGGCTTCCCGTCCGATAAATTCCATCAGATTCTGGGCCAATAGAACGGCCTGCTCGCTGGCATAAGAGATGCCTAGGAGAATGCACAGTTCGGCAAAACCCATCACGCCCAGCCCAATCTTCCGATTGGCCAGCGTCACTCTGGCAATTGCCTCGAGCGGGAAACGGTTCACGGAGATCACATCATCAAGGAAGCGAACCGCATCATGGATTTGCGTGCGAAGCCGATCGTAATCCAGCGTGACAGTACCGTCCTGCTCCCGGACGAAATGAACCAGATTAATCGAGCCCAGGTTACAAGATTCGTAAGGCAACAGAGGCAATTCCCCGCAGGGGTTGGTGGCTTCAATCGGGCCGCAGGCGGGCAAGGGATTCGCCTTCGCGATCGTGTCCAGAAAAACTAGCCCTGGATCCTGTGGACCAGGCAGCGTCACAAAGGTCCTCAAAGAGCCTGCGGGCGGAAACATGGCGGAGGATGCGCCCGGCATTCTCGCCAAAGCCAGCTAGATGACGAAGGGGAAGATCTCCGCCCGATTCAACCGCGGACATGAACTCGTCAGTCGCCCCAATAGAAAGATTGAAATTACGGAGACTGATGCCATCGCGCTTTGCATTGATGAACTCCTCAATATCGGTATGATCCACGCGTAAGATGCCCATATTGGCTCCCCGCCGCCTGCCACCCATCTTGATGTTCTCGGTGGCACAGTCGAAAATCTTCATGAAGGACACCGGACCCGAAGAGCTGCCGCCGGTGGATGCGACCGGATCGCCCGCGGGACGCAGGCGGGAAAAAGAGAAGCCCGTGCCGCCGCCGGTGCGCTGGATCAAGGCCGCGTCGCGAAGTGTACCGAAGATGGACTCCACATTGTCCTCGATCGGAAGCACGAAGCAGGCGGAAAGTTGGCCGAGGGACGTGCCGGCATTCATTAGCGTGGGCGAATTGGGAAGAAAATCGAGCGCCGCGAGCATGTGATGAAATCGCTCCTCCCAGAACCGGGCATCGGCCGCAGTTCCATGGAGCAACTCCGCCTCCGCGACCGCGCGAGCAACACGCGCGAATAACTGGTCTGGTGTCTCAATGATCTTTCCCTCTTCGTTGCGACGCAGATAGCGCGCCTGAAGTACGTGCAGCGCGTTTTCGCTGATCGGGCTTTGACTAACCGGCATACGGCTCGTCGGGGACCAAGTCGAGTTGCTTGAGCCACACGGCAGCCTCGCTGTCGCTAGGGGCACGGTAATCTCCGCGCGGAGATAGTGATCCTCCGGAGCCGACTTTGGGGCCATTCGGGATACAACTCCGCTTGAACTGGGCGAATTGGAAGAATCGCGTCAAGAAGGTCCGGAGGTGCGTCTTTATCTGGCCAATATCGTACTGGTGCCACTTCGCGGTGGGGATGTCCGGCCAGGAACCTGAGGTCGAATCATGCCACGCACAGTAAGCGAGAAAGGCCACTTTGGCAGGACTGTATCCAAAGCGCAACGTGTAATACAGATGGAAGTCCTGGAGGTCGTAGGGGCCGACCACGGCTTCAGTGTCCTGTGCCGGCTGGTCCGAATTCGATCCTCCGTCCGGCACGAGCTCCGGACTGTACTTAGTCGCCAGGATCGCGAGCAACGTGTCGCTGGCCTCCCTCCCGAGCGTACCCGTCTGTGCGACCCATCGGACGACATGCTCTATTAGGGTCTTGGGCACACTTACATTCACGGCATAATGAGACATTTGATCGCCAACACCGTAGGTGCACCAACCGAGCGCCAATTCGCTGAGGTCGCTTGTCCCCACCACCAGACCACCGTGAAGATTGGCGAGGCGGAACAGATGGCTGGTTCGTTCGCCTGCCTGCACGTTCTCGTAAGTGACATCGTAGACCTCGGAACCATCATGCATACGATGCCCGAGGTCATTCAGCATTTGAGTGCTACTTGGCCGGATGTCGAGCTCATAGGCGGAGCAGCCGACTGCACGCATCAGACGATGAGCTTGCTCAAGCGTTCGAGTGCTGGTGCCAAAGCCCGGCATCGTATAAGCGAGAATATTGCTTCGGGGAAGCTTGAGTACTTCCATCGCTTGCACGCTCACCAGCAGAGCGTGAGTCGAATCCAAGCCTCCTGATACGCCGATCACCACCCGCTGAATGTCCGTGGCTTTCAGCCTTTGGACAAGGCCCTGAACCTGGATCTGGAAGACCTCGCGGCACCGCTCTTCCCGGTGTTCCGGTTCCGTAGGCACGTAGGGAAAGCGCGCGTAGACTCGCCTGAGAAGCAGGTGCTCTTGCCGGGGCAAATCCAGAGAACAACGGATCGTTCGGAAATCGCGAAGGCGATGCCGCTCACGAATCACGCTCTGGCCAAAGCTTGTCTGCCGCATTCGCTCTTGAGAAAGACGCTCCAAGTCGATCTCAGAAACGGTGATCTGCGGTTCATAGCAGAAGCGCCGCGATTCTGCTAGGAGGTTCCCATTCTCACAAATCATCGCGTGACCGTCCCAAGCGAGGTCGGTGGTCGATTCGCCGGGGCCCGCTGAAGCGTAGAGATAGGCTGCGAGACACCGCGCCGACTGCCCGATCGCGAGCTGCCGGCGGTAGTCCGCCTTGCCGACGGTAACGTTGGACCCAGAGAGGTTCAGTAACACTGTCGCACCTGCGAGGGCCGCGTCGCAGGACGGCGGAATCGTTACCCAGAGGTCCTCACAGATTTCCACGTAGAAGTTCAGTAGCGGCTGCTCCTCGACCTGAAAGAGCAACCGGTTGCCGAATGGCACGCCGTGTTGGCCCAGCAGCTCGACTTCGCATCGCGTTGAGGCGTCCGCCGGAGCGAAATACCGCTGCTCGTAGAACTCGCGGTAATTGGGTAGATAAGTTTTTGGAACCACGCCCAGAATGCGGCCGTTCCCAATTACCACCGCGCAGTTGTAGAGGAGATGATCGACCTGAAGAGGCATACCCACGACGGACAGCATCGGCAAGTGTCGAGACGCCTCGACAATCTGCTCCAGAGCGCCGAGACATTCGATAAGGAGGGCCTTCTGATGAAATAAATCCTCACATGAATAGGCAGAAATTCCCAACTCGGGAAAGAGCGCGAGAATCGACCGGCCGCGGGCAGCATCCTGCATGAGCCCAATGGTTTCTCGAGTGTTGAACAAAGCATCCGCGACCTTCACCCTCGGCGTCGCTACCGCGACGCGGATGAAGTCGTGATTGTATAGATTGAAGAACTCCTCGCCGGAACGCACAGTATCAACGTCTTGTTGTGCAAGTCTTCTGCCAAAGCTCCCGATGCAAGTTGAACACTAACCCTTTGAGAACCAACCACAGACGCCGCTTAACCTTCGTCTTTCCAACGCGCTTCAATGTGACGATCCGGTCGTCGCACCGAAGTAACTGGCCCTGACTCCTCCATACCTGAAGGGATCAAGGGTACTTCCGTGATCCGGAAGCGCCGCACGAAAACGGGAAATCCCGCCAGTCGAGTTGTGCAGGTGAACTCATCATCGCCGCTGAGGCGAACATAAACTTCCATGGCAAACACATCTTTTAGCATCATTTGCGACTCTCCACATCGTGATCGAACCACTCTCATTCAGCCCACCGGCCAAAACCCATTTAATGCCGCCCGCCTCCACGTGAGGGGGCTCCTATTCTCGGCGGAGCAACGCTGCGAGGGATTCCCGGCGACTGGCCTCGCTGTTGGAATTCACCCTGGCGAGACTGGCCGAGCGATCGTGACTGCCGTTGCTGTTCCAATCCCGGATTCGAAGGCATTCGTTGCCATTGGCCGGAACTGTTGGGCGCACTCCAGCCGCGCTCACTATGCTGATATACCTGACCGTCCCGCCCGCCGTAAAGATCGGGATGCGGAGTTGTGGCACGGCCCGGCGCGCTCCCAGGAGTGCTTTGAAAATTGCGGGTGACTACCGTGCCTTGACTCCAGTGACTGTAAATGTTCACGTTATTGCGGACCCAGGTGGAATTAGGCGAGCGCCACTGCGGATTCCAGTGTTCGGAATAAATCCTATGCGCGAAAGGCGGATTGTGATACCACCAGTAGTGACCCATGGGATGCCAGAACCATCCCCCGCCCCAATAGCTGAATTCGAATCCGAAACCCCAAGTCCAGGGCCAGCCACACCAGAAATCTCCGCAGAGCATTCCTGGATACCACCAGCCCGTGCCAAAAACGACAACCCCATCGGAAACAAATGCGCCGACATAGCCTGGTGTGTAGCCAACGTACACCACGTCCGGAGTGCCACCGTAAACGTACGCGTAACGGACATGATAAAGCGGAGAACTCGGCGGGATGGTATAGATGACCGCGGGGATCATATCCGCCACGACCCAAGGTCCGAGCGGAGAGTCCGCCACAAACCAGACGCCGTGCTCGATGGCATAGTAGCGTCCTTCCGCGTGAATGACTTCGCTGACTGTGTTGACTGCGTACTCCATCGGCGTACCTTCGATTGGCTTGAATTGCGGCGGCCCGTCGTAACGCACGTCCAGTTTCGCCTCGCTTCGCTTGACTGTGGCTGTTTGCGGAATTTGATTTTCGATGACCGCTTCCCTGGCCTGCTCGGTTCCGGGTATGGACGCCAACACATGGCCCTTGGGGCTATCGGCCGCGATGCGGGAGAAGTCGCGTGGTAATTGGTCACCTTGCACCCACGTCCAGGGGCCGTTCGTGGACAAGGCCTTGAACCACCGGCCAGCGAGCAGCACGTAATACTGCTGGCTCTTGGGATCCATGAATATGTCACTATCCGTGTTGGTCAGATAGAGCAGATTGGTCTCCGCGATCGGCGCGTATTCGGGCTCGCCTCGAGTGACCACCAACTCGGCCGGCGTAGTGCTGACATAGACTACCGGGGGAGCTTCGTTGGGGGTTATGGCTTCAGTGCTGCGCGCTTCTTGGTCTTCCTGTTTCCTCACCTGTTCCCTGATCGAATCAAGATCCTGGGGCGGGGTCGACGCGACAATCCAGGGACCGTGGAGCGAAGACGCCATCATCCACCAACGTTGTCCATCGAGGTAGAAGGTGCCTGCGGCGGAATCGTACAGGAGCAGTGCGAGCGTATTCATCACCCGCCTGTACCCCGTTCCCTCCACTGCTTTGTAAACGGGCTCACCGTCTATAAGGATCAACACTGCCGGCACTGTGCTGAAGATAATTTTCGGCGGATCATTCTTCAGGCGGACCACTTCTGTCTGCGTCGCAGCCTGCGTGATGGACAGATCCGCCAGCAGCCGGTCCAGAGAAACCGTCCGCGGCCAGTTTGGAACACTTTCGCGCACCGCTTTCAACAAGGTGGGTTGGAGCGCAGGCGCCGTCGGGAAGTTCGCGTTCTTGACTTCAATGTCTTCGAAAGCGACGACTCGGGTCTCCCGATCGACCTCGGTTCGTGCGCTGATCGAGACGACGCCGAAGATCTGTTTAGAATCTCCGCGTTGAGTCAAGCTCACTGCGGAGCGAGCCTCAATCCGGTTATCTTTCCAACTCTCGACCTGTGGCTGATACAGGAGCAGGTGGACGTCATCTGTGGTGATTTCTTTCGGCCAGTTCCCGTCCCCATTCAATGGCTGCTGAGCCATAGATGGAAGAACAAACGAAGCAACGAGCAGAATTCGGCGAAACATAGAATCCTCTGATGTCCTCTTGTGCATTCCCCATACCACCTCTCATAGGGATGCGAGTTCTTCTTACTGAATGGCTTGACTCGCGGCATGGAGCATTTGGAGAGCAGCAAGAGCCCATTGCTGGGTGCTATGACCCGAGGGGCAGATTGTTTAGTCTGAGAGCTGCAGGCATTCGGCAGCTGCCGAAACCGTTGATCGTCCCCGGCACTAGCCGATTCGAGCCAGTCACGCCCTTGCCAGCGTGGGTGCCCCTGAGCGGACGACAAATCGCTGATCCAATGCCTTCAGCTTCTCCAATATCCCCGTGTACTCGAGCTCGGACATGGGCAACATGGCGGCGCCCACGAAACCTTGCCGCCGCATTTCGATGGCCTTGTTCGCGACATGGTCGCGCACGGTATTCCAGAAAGGCTGAACGAATCCGTCGACCGGTTCTGTCAACTTACCGTTGTGAACACAGAATGCAGCACAACTCACGATAGGCGGTCCGTCGAAATAGCTTATGCCCGTGTTCAAAGTCACGGGCATCAATGGCATCTGGTGCGAGCCGCGCATGCCGCCTGCTACAAAATGACCGATCGCATAGGGCGCTAGCACTTCTCCAGTGGCCGGGAAGTCCATCTGCACCCGCACGAGCATTACAGGATCGTCTTTTCCTGTATATTTCCCAGCGATATTGTGGAGCCGCGAAGTTGCCACTGCAACGGCCTGATCGCCACTTGCGCGGGACCAGACGGATTCGATCACATAACGTTCCGGATCCCGCAGAAGCGCTGCAATATCGTATAGGTCCTCGGGAGCGTTCAATTCAATCGCGCGATCACCAGTCGTGTGACTCACATCCATGATCACGAACCGGAACCCGCGAGACATTTTGGGCGACAGGATCAGTCCCGGCGTGTTCATCACATCCGCGAAAGCCAGGTAAAGAGGCAGGTTGTAGGCGCCCGGATCGGTCTTGTCAGCCGCAAAGAAGAGGAATGGTTCATTCGGCCGTTCATCGATTTCCATCTCTGCAACCGCCGGACCCATCCCCTTCACGTTTCCCGAAAACGAGTCTTTGAGCAGATCCTGCCCCGCCCCGTACAACCCCTCTTGTCGAGCGGCATCCGTTCCGGTTCGAAACGCATCCCAGGCGAGCTTGTGAATCTGCTCGTCGCCTTCCCCGCGGGTGTGGGTCACGAGAATCGCGATGTCGTCCCCGGTGTGGCTTATGTAGTGGTCGAGGATTAGCCCAGAAGCCCGGTCTCGAATGTGTGCTTCCACGGTTTCTAGCAGCCGCTTGGACGGAGCGATGTGGCCGCCAATCGAGCCGATATCTGCCTTGATCACGCTCAAAGTCAATTTCATGGGTTTCTCCATCATCCCTTGTGCACGCAGGATTCCACCTAGCCGATCGATGGCCCCCGGTGCACGTGTCAGTAGAAGAGTGGCATTGCGGCCCAACAATTTCAGTTTCAGAGCGAAGCCCATCTAAGTATCCGGAGAGGGGCCAGCATACTCGCCGATGCCATCCGGGTAACCCTTGGACCTAATTCGAAATGCGTCCTGATCGAGAAGAAATTCGGTCGGCCCCTAATCTGCGATGACGATATCACCATCGCCAAGAAGGTCGAGCTCAAGGACCCGGCAGAAAACCTCGAACCACAAATGATTCGCGAAGCGGCCGAAAGGACGGGAGAAGCCGTGGGCGATATTGGCGTAGGCCATTCTCACCGAAGGAATTCGGAATGCTGCCGCCGGTGCCAGCGCAGTCAATCTGAACCGGGACTCACACGTCGTCTAAAGGCAGTCGTGGATTCCATCTGGACCTGTCCCGTCCGGTGACGAGCAAGGGTGAGACAGGTGCCCGCGATTTCTGTGCACAATGACTCAACGGTCAGCAAAATGGTGGCAGAACCCGTCTAAAAGGTCGGTGCGGAGGGCACCATTAAACCTGAATTATGCACAAGCTGACCTCAGATCACGCGCGATGCGCCTGAAGTCTGAGGATCGGATCACCTTGCCCCGAAACGAAATTTCAGTCCATTCTTCTCTGAGTCACAGTCTCCACTGGTAAGCCGTTGGTTTTCTTTCAGTCAGCCGTGCATAGAATCCTATGCGCGGCCTCAGCAGCGCAGGGCGGCAACAATTACAGGGGCAAAGCCTTTCTCCGCCGCGGCAATCTCCGGAGCCGGTTCATCAGGCGCTGAAACAGACACTTGTCCGGATAGTGATCGCTGTAACTGACGCCCACTCGGCCCGCGTGGCGCCAGATCCTCGCCGCCAGAAATAGGGCTCTGAGCAGGAATCCGATGGGCAGGCCGATTGACGGGGCTTGGAAGAAGTCGGCATTTTCGCGACACTGCCCAGTTTGAGAAACAACGACTGGACGAAGATTCTGGGATGGCCGGGTGACCGGGTATATCGGAGCGAGATCAACGAGCAGGCCAAGCCGCTGAAGCTGTGGGTGCGCCGCAAGTCCGACAAGCTTGTGTGCTCCGGCTGCGGGGGGAAGGTGAGCGAGATCGCCGAGGTCTGCGAGCGCGAAGTCCGTGATCTGTCGTGCTTTGAGTACCGCACGACGGTGGTGGTCGAGCTGTACCGGTTGCGCTGTCCGGATGGCGGGGTAAAGACGGAGAAGATCCCGCAGTTGCCGAGCAAGGCTCCGTTCAGCAAACGGTTCGAGGAAGCGGTGGGCGAGGCCTGCGAGAGTGCAGCGGCGCGGCGGGTAGCCAAGCAGTTCCAGTTAGCGGCGAGCACGGTGCGGTCCATTGACTTGCGGTATCTGGAGCGCTGGGCAGCGGAGCGACGGAAACCGGCGCTGCGGCAGATGGGAGTGGACGAGATTCACCTGGGTAAGAAACAGAAATTCCTGACGGTGGCGAGCAACTTGGAGAGCGGCGAGCCGCTGTGGTTCGGGCGGGAGCGGAAGAAGGAGACGCTGGACGAGTTCTTCCAGAAGGAGTTGAGCGCCCGGCAAAGAAGGGGCATCGAGGCGGCGTGCGTGGACATGTGGGAACCTTACCGGCGAAGCATCGAACAATGGGCGCCGGCTTGCCGCATCGTGTATGACAAGTTCCACATCATGCAGCATGCTAACCGAGCTGTGGACGAAGTGCGGCGGGCGGAGTTTTTTCGCAAAGGTGGGCGGACGCGTGGACTGGTGAAGGGTAAGCGCTGGCTGCTGTTGACGCGCTGGCTGCTGTTGACGCGCTGGATGAATCTGACGGCGGGGAAACGGCGGCAACTCAATGAGCTGTTCACGCTCAGCCGCCGGTTGTCCAAGGTTGGATGGACCAATTGCGGTGGCAGCGCCTGGTCCCGTTTCAGAAGCTGGCCCAGATGCGGCTGGATCACTTCGACGGCATCCTGAACTATGGTGTGACGAAAGTACCGCTGGAAGTCGTTGAAGCCATCAACGGAAACATCAAGACTCTGCTAAGACGTGGTCGAGGGTACACGAACCTACGGTATCTACTGCTCAAGGCTCAGCGCTTGGCCGCAACAAAGATAGAATTCATGGCCTTTGAGAAAGCCTCATGAAATACGGGTTCTGTCGGATTCTTGCTCAGAGCTTTCTGTTTCGTCACATCTGACTGCGGCAGCCGAACAGTCGTTCGCACGCTATCGACGATCTGGTAAACGGCACGCCCTGGTTGACCATCCAGAAACTCTGTCAGGTGTTCGTACTCCACGTCCCCGATGTGGCGGATCTTCCTCTTGTCGCAGTATTGCACGAACCGAGACTGGATCAGGAACTCGATTTTTTCGATAATCTCGTGTTCCCGCCTATCCCCGTCAATGTTCAACCTTTCGTGCGCTCGGCGCACGTTATCCGACATCTGGACCGGAAGCAATGAAGGGAACTGGCGCTTTTGATCGGCGATGTATTTCTCAGCGGCCACTTTGACCGTCACACCTCGGTTAACGGTGGGATCATCATCGCCCGTTGGTGCTTCTCGATTACGAGGGCGAAGCGCTGATTCACTTAGGCGTCGGCAGCGTCTTTGGTCAGGATGTGAGGCGGTAGCGCACCATTGAACTCTTCTCGCAATTCGCCAGTATGCGGTCGGTGATGGTATAGCGTGCGTAGACCCGGCACCCGTCGAACTTCTTTCGGGGGTGAAGCTGTTTTCTCCTCCCGTCCTTCGCCACCGTAAAGGTGAAACGGTTGGGGCAATCTGCATGATGCCGGGGATAAATCTCACGCTTCATTTACGCCATTTTGCAGGCAGGACGCCTACAGTTGCAAGTCTCTCAATTATCTATTTAAAAACGAGTTACTGGCGGAGAGAGAGGGATTCGAACCCTCGTTAGAGTTTCCCCTAAACACGCTTTCCAAGCGTGCGCCTTCAACCACTCGGCCATCTCTCCGGAGACGCTGCGGCTTGCAGACTTCAGTCTAACGCATGCGGAATCGATAGTCTCTGATCCGCAAGTACTATTCGCCGCCGGCCAGGCTTCCTAAAAGCTCAATTCGAAGCAGTCTTAGATTCTTAGGTCAGAGATTGTAAACAAGAATGCTTCAACATTCTGGCAGCTAACATCACGCCGCAGCAAGCAGGGCAACGATATTCTGGATAGCCTTGTCGGCCTTGTGATACGCGA
>JBEKBK010000068.1:0-22213 GCA_050015435.1 Bryobacteraceae bacterium | reverse complement strand
ACCGACGGAGGGATCGGAAGGATCCACCGTGCCGTATGTCAGCATCGCGACCAAGAGCTATGCGGACACCAAGGCGAAACTCGCTTCGGGCAATGTGACCTTCGTCAAAGACGATCCCAAGGGCAAACGCCTGCTGGCCGAATTTCCGGAAAAGGTTCGCTTTGAGTTTTTCGAGGACGCGTCGCTCAAGACTCCCATCGCTTTTCACCACGATGAGATCGCGAGCATGAATCCGGCGAGCCTGCGCGACTGGTACGTGAAGACGTTTTCAGGTAAGGCGGGGAAACGCGGCGCTGCTCTCACTGCAATATTCCCCGGCGGCGAGATCGATTTCGTTAAGGCCAGTTCGCCCGGCGCGCCTACCAAGGGACGCTCCCTCGACCACATCGGGTTTGAGATCGCAGACCTCAAGACGTTTGACCAGAAGCTGGAGGCGGACGGCATGAAATTCGATCAACCCTACACCGAGTTGGCCCAGCTTGGCGGACTGAAAATCACCTACATCATCGATCCCGAGGGCACCCGCATCGAGTTGACCGAGGGATTCCGCGGAAAATAGCTCTTCAACGTGTCCAGCCCAACACAAGCGTGTCCGGCCGGACACGCCCCTCCGTTTGAGTAAGTCTTTCTTTTTGTAGAACTTCCCTCCTGGTTCGCCGCTTGCGATTACAAGCGGCATGAAACTCGACCACATCTCAAAAATCACAGCGATTCTGGTAGTCGCGGCGGTTGATCTGTACGGTGAAGATCGCGTCCAGACCAAGCGCATCGTGATCTCAATTCCCGATCGCAAGCTGGTGCTGCTCGACGGCGATCGGGTCCTCAAGGTTTATGACGTCGCCGTAGGCAAAGCATCCACTCCCACTCCTCAGGGCGACTTCCGGATCGTCAACCGCGTGCAGAACCCGACGTGGTATGGCCCCTCGGTGGTGGTGCCTCCGGGCAAAAACAATCCTCTCGGCACGCGTTGGATGGGTCTGAGCGTGAAGGGGTACGGCATTCACGGAACCAACGCGCCCAGTTCCATCGGCAAGGCCGCGTCCCATGGTTGTATCCGTATGCGCCAGGCGGACCTCGAGGAGTTGTTCGGGCTGGTCGAGGTCGGCATGCCGGTCGAGTTGCGCGGGGAACGCCCGCAAATTCTTTTAGCAGTTGCAAATTGAAGGTCAAAGTCACAAGGAGGAAACTCACATGGTGTTGTTAAGGTACTTGCTCGTTTTTACGGGGATCGGTTTGCTGATCGGGGCTGCCGGAATCCTTATATGGGATCTGATTCAAATTGTGAAATACCGGAGGCAGGCGCCGGGGTCACAAGGGGAGGCGCCGCCGCCCGCATTGCGGTGGAGCGCCTCCCGGCAGTTGGCGATGTTCTCGGTGCTACCGCTGCTGGTGGGGTTGAGCATCGCGGTAGTGCCGGGCGGAGCAGCGGGAGTTCGGGTGAACCAATTCCTGGGAATTCGGCCGCGAACCCTGTATCCGGGGGTTCACTGGATCCTTCCGCTCGTCGAACAGGTGGAGATTTACAACATCCGCGATAACGTATACACGACCACGGCCGTGGACGATCCTAAGAAGCTCAAACAGGACGCCGTGCTCGTGCAGACGCGCGAAGGATTGATGGTTGGCCTGGCGGTTTCCGTCCGCTACCGGCTGGACCCTTCGAAGCTCCCGTATATTCACGCCAACCTGCCGCAGCCGCTCGAAGAGGAAATGGTCGCCCCGACGGTTTCCAGTACTTTTCGCGACCTCGCCCCGGGATTTCTAGTGCGGGAGATGTTCTCAACCAGACGAGAGGAGATCCGGCGCGCCGCAGCGAACGGAATCATGACGAAACTTGCAGCGGACGGAATCGTCGTGAAAGAGGTGGTGATCCGGGACATTCAGCTCCCCACGGAATATGCGAAGGGCCTGGAAGGCCTGCTACTGAAGGAGCAGGAGAACGAGCGGATGAACGTCGAGCTCGAAGTGAAGAAGAAACTGGTGCAAACCGCCGAACTCGAGGCGGAGGCTCTGAAGGCGCGGGAGGTGACCGAAGCTGAGGCGCGCGCTCAGGTCGTCGTGCTGGAAGCGAAGGCGCAGGCTGACGCCATGCAACATACGCTCCCGTTGAAGGAGAAACAGATCCAGCAGTCGAAACTTGAAGCGGAGGCTCGCAAGGAATCCACGGTGCGGAACGCGGAAGCGATGGCGTCCGCCAAAATCATCGACAGTAAGGCGGAGCTCGAAAAGCGCAACCTGATGAGCGACGGCGAAGAGTATCGAATCCGCCGCCTGGCCAATGCCGACGCTGAGCGTATGAAGCTCGAAGCGGCCGTGCTGAAAGATAATCCGCTGTTGATTCAGAAAATCATTGCGGAAAAACTATCCGACAAGGTGCAAATCATGATGGTACCCAACGACGGGAAGTTCTTCTTCGCCAACGACGTATTGAAAGGCCTGACGCCGGCGTCGGCGATCACGCATTGAGAAGTGACGGGGGGCGGGCATGCGCTCATCCCCTTTTTGCTATCATTCCAGCGGTGGCGGCGAGGGGATTTCTGTTGTTGCTGCTTGCTCTGGTGGCCAGCGGAGAGGCCTTGGAGGACGCCGTGCGTACGCTTGCTCAAAGCGTCTCCACCCACCTCATGCCGGGGGAAACCGCCCACGTTACTTCGCGGAATCTCAGCTCGCTCCCTCCCGCGGATGTAACCAGAGCCCAGGCGGCGCTTGAAAGGGCGTTGCGAAAGCGGGTGCGGAATGCAGTGGTCGTCGAAATTACTCTAACGATTTCGGAAAATTTGAGAGGTTATCTTTTAGTGGCCGAGATTCAGCATCAGAGTGAGCGAGCGGTAGAGATGGTCAATTTCCGGTTGGATCCCATCCCGACCGCGGCCCGATCGGCGGTCTCGATCGATAAGAAAATCGTATGGGAACAAGATACGCCGATTCTGGATGTCGCGTTGAATGAGGATCGAATGTTCGTGCTGGATACCGCTGGCCTAACAACGTACGAGCGCCATGAAGGCAAATGGACACGGGCCAGCGCCCTGCCTGCATCATGGCCAGCGGTGCGGGATCCGAGAGGGCGGCTAGAGATCGCGGGCGATTCGATTACAGCTAAGGTGCCTGGCTTCCTCTGCCGCGGTGCCTCGCTCACCTGCGAAGCTGGCGGCGAGCTTTCTGCGGGACGGAACACAATCGAGAGTGCGGACTGGCCCCCAGCATTTTCCGTTGGCCAGCTGGGAGAACTGCGGATCGCGGCGGAACTCGACGGGCGGATTCACCTCTACGACAGTTCTCGAAAACAGGTGGGCACGTTCGACGGCTGGGGAAGCGACTTCTCAGTGGTTCACGACGGATGCGGCGGCGGGATGGTTTTCGCGACCGCGCCGGGCGATCGCGACTCTCCGGACTCCGTCGCGCTATATGATCTGGTTAACAACGGTCCGCATCGCGTAAGTGATCCCGTCGCGCTCCTAGGTCCGGTGACTGCGCTGTGGCCTTCCCCCGCCGGAGCAACAGCGGTGGTGCGAAATCTCGCCACCAAACAATATGAAGCGTACAGCCTTACGCTGGATTGCGGCCATTAGCGCGCTCGCCACCGGGGCCGGGGCGATTGAGGCGGCACGCCGTCCACAGTATGGCGGCGAGCTACGCATAGAAATGCGCGCCACCCTTCGAAGCCTCGATCCTGCGGAGGAGGTTTCTGATCCAGCCGCGCTGGCCGCCCAACTTCAACTGGTCCCGGCGGTGTTTGAGACGCTGGTACGGCTGGATGAACGCGGTGATCCTCAGCCATGGCTCGCGTCTGCATGGATTCACGACGTGCCGCGAAAGCTGTGGGTGTTCACCGCGCGGCGAAACGTCCTTCTGCACGATGGCAGCCCATGGTCGCCGCCGGACGGAGTCATCGAGGTGCCCGACGATAAGCCGATCGAACAGATTTTGCGGGACCTGGCGCGGCCACGCAGCGCAGTGGTGGTGCGAACGCCTGACGGCTCTCTGGTCGGGACGGGCCCGTTCCGGATCACGAGTTGGGATTCTGACAGGGGCGGAACACTCTCGGCGCATGATGGATATTGGGGCGGCCGTCCGTATCTTGACCGCATTGAGATCCAAATGGGGCGCGCCTTGGCCGATCAGGCCGTCGATTTCCAACTCGGCAAAGCCGACGTGGTGGAGGATCAGGTTACGAGTTTACGCCGCTTGAAGCAGGCGGGAACCTCGGTGTTTTTGACGAACCTGGCCGAGACGCTTGCACTCCAGTTCGATGAGACGCGTGTGCCCGAAAATGTTCGGGAGGCGGTCGCGCTGGCGATCGATCGACCGACGATTCATGACGTCATTCTGCAGAGGCAGGGCGAGGTTTCAGCCGCGCTTCTTCCGCGCTCACTGAGCGGTTACTCGTTCCTGTTTACATCCGTACGAGACGTGGCTCGCGCCCGTCAAATCGCTCCCTCCGCCGCGCCGCTCGCGTTTACGTACGATGCTCAGGACCCTGTGGCGCGCCCCGTGGGGCAACGAATCGAAGTCAATGTCCGGGAAGCAGGCATCACCCTGCGGCCCTCGTCCGGCGCCGCCGATGTTCGTTTAGTGCGACTTCCGGTAACATCCCGTGACCCTTGGATTGCGCTCCAGGACATGGCCGCTCTGACCAAAGCGCCGCCTGCCGCGGGCGCAAGCGCGTACGAAACGGAGCGGGCTCTGCTCGAAAAATTCCGCGTCATCCCGCTGGTTCAACTCCCTAAGGTCTGGGTCCTCAGCTCGCGGGTGCGGGATTGGCCGCGCCTCGCTGACGTATGGATCGATCCGGCACGCAAGCCATGACCTTTCGCACCAAGCTTTTGTTCATTTCGTCCTTCACCGTGGCAGGGGCGGTTGCACTGGTGACCGGCGCCGTGTCCGTCTCGACACGCCGTGCCTTTGAACGCATCGATCGGGACCGAAGCGATGCGCTGCTCGACCAATTCCACCGGGAGTTGGACGCGCGGGGCCGCGAGGTCGCGGAGCGGGTGGAACACGCGGCCGAGTCCGCCGCTGTGCAGCAAATCGTCGCGGGAAACGCGGACTACGATCGAGCCCAGGCCGAGGCCGCCGCCGAGTCGCTCGATTTTCTGGACATTGTGCAGCCGGACACGACCATTCTTTCTTCGGCGCATTGGCCGGCACGATTCGGGTACAAGAACGACTGGCAGATCGCGCCGGAGGATTGGAACTCCACCGATACGTTTCTGGCGCGCATTCCTCTGCCGGAAGGAAGCGCGGCTGCACTGGTGACCGCGCGGCCTCTTCCGGGAAATAAGGGTTTCGCCGTGGGCGGGAGAAAACTTACTCCCGAACTCCTGAAGTCTCTGGGAGTCGCGCCAGGAATGCGGGCCATTCTCTGGCTGGCGCCCGGCGAAGTGATCGACGCGGAGGGTTCGGTCTCGGACCCGGCGAAACTCGCGCCGCTGGTGGATCAAGTGGAGCACCCGGGGCGGCAAGTCACCGGAGTTGTGCAGTGGGGTGCGACGCGATCGAGCGCTGAAGCCTTCCTTGCGGCTCCTCTCATGAAAAGCGGGCGCCTGATGGGCATCCTGCTGGCAGGCACTTCCTTGCGCGAGCAAGCTGGCCTCGAACGGGCGATCCTATGGATCGGTGTGTTGGTCGGCGGCTCCGGCATCGTCATCGGCACCTTGCTCGGCTGGTGGACTACAGAACGAATTACGCGGCCGGTGGAACGTTTGGCCGCCGGCGCGCGGGCTGTGGCCGCGGGAGACTGGTCAACGCGCGTGGACGTGATGTCCAACGATGAAATCGGAGAGTTGGCCCGCGTGTTCAATCAAATGACCGAACAGCTTGTGGAGCATCGCGAACGCGCCCTCCAAGCCGAGCGGGTCGCTGCCTGGCGTGAGCTGGCCCGCCGGCTCGCGCACGAATTAAAGAATCCCCTGTTTCCCTTGCAGATCACGATCGAGAACCTGCAACGTGCGCGCGAGCGCTCGGAGGCCGAATTCGACGAAGTGTTCCGTGAGAGCACGACCACGCTCCTGGCCGAACTCGCGAACCTGAAAACGATTATCGGTAGATTCAGCGACTTCGCAAGAATGCCGCAACCACGCTTCGAAACCGTGGACATGAACGAAATCATACGCGGCGTGTTCAAGTTGCACAATGCGAGGCTCCAGACTGGCGCAAAGATCGAGCCCATTCTTGATTTGGCTAACGGTGAAATTCAAATTTCCGCCGACGGCGATCAGTTGCGCCGCGCCATCGGCAACCTGGTGCTGAACGCGCTGGACGCCATGCCGGAAGGCGGCACCCTGCGAGTCTGCACCCGACACGAGGAGGACGGGGTTCGCTTGTCAATTTCCGACTCGGGCCAGGGACTGACGGAAGAGGAGTGCGCGCGCCTGTTCACGCCCTACTACACGACCAAACAACACGGAACCGGGCTCGGTTTGGCGATTGTGCAGAGCGTGGTGAGTGATCATCACGGAAGGATTTCCGTGACCAGCGAACCGGGCCGCGGCACGACGTTTCTCATCGATCTTCCGCAGAGTCAAGGGACCGGCGCGTGAGCCACCTGCTGATTGTCGACGACGATCCCAACACCCTGGCATCGCTCGCACGCGCGTTTCGCATGGCCGGGCATGAGGCGACGGTCGCGGATCATGCAGCCCGCGCATTGGAGCTGATCCGCGCCGGGTCCTTCGACCTCATCTTCTCGGACGTGGTGATGCCGGACAAGAACGGGATTGCACTGCTCGAAGAGATCCGAGCCTTAGGCGTGATGACGCCGGTGGTGATGATGTCCGGGCAAGCGACCGTAGATATGGCCGTCCGTGCGACCAAGCTGGGTGCACTGGACTTCCTCGAGAAGCCTCTTTCCACCGACAAGCTCCTGCTGACCGTCGAGAACGCGCTGCGGCTGAAACGTCTGGAGGAGGAAAATCGCGAACTTCGGTCGCGCGTGGGCCGGCACGAAATCGTATGGAGCAGCGAAGCGATGCGCCGGCTTCTGGCGCAAGTGGAGCGGGTTGCGGCCGGCGAATCGCGGGTTTGCATTTTGGGTGAGACCGGCACGGGCAAGGAACTGATCGCGCGCGCCATTCATGAGGGCAGCCCGCGGCGGTCGGGCCCGTTTGTGACGCTGAATTGCGCCGCTGTGCCGGGAGAGCTGATTGAATCCGAATTGTTCGGCCACGAGAAGGGGTCGTTCACGGGCGCTGCCTCGCGGCACCTCGGTAAATTCGAACAGGCCCATCGAGGGACTTTGTTTCTAGACGAGATCGGCGATATGCCGCAGGTGATGCAAGCGAAGCTCCTGCGTGTGCTCGAAGAAGGCGAGATCGAGCGCGTCGGCGGCTCGGGCTCGATTCGCGTGGACGCGCGCGTGTTGGTGGCGACGCATCGCAATCTCGAAGAGTCGGTCCGGAGCGGCGCGTTTCGACAGGATCTGTTTCATCGCATTTATGTCTTCCCGCTTACCCTTCCCCCGCTTAGGGAACGCAAGGGCGATGTCGCGGTGCTGATCGAGCACTTCAGTTCCCGGCTCAGCCAGTTGAACGGCTGGAAACCTAAACGGTTCGCACCCGCGGCGGTGGAAGCGTTGGAGCAATATCCGTGGCCGGGCAACGTCCGCGAATTGCGAAACGCGGTAGAGCGGCTCCTGCTCCTCGCCGATTCGGAAGTGGACCTCGACACAGTGCGTATGGTTTTTCCGGCTGGAGTCGCGGGTAAGACGTCGGCTTCCGGAAGCTTGACGGCGCGCATCGAAGGCTTCGAGCGCGAGACGATTCGCGAGGAGCTTGAACGCTGCCATCACAACATGACGGAAACTGCGCGAATTCTGGGCTTGGAGCGAAGCCACTTGTATAAAAAGTGCGCCCAATTGGGCATTGACGTAAAGGGCCTGCGCCGATCCGAGCTCTCATGATATGCTTCGGCAAGGACCGTGACACGAAGCCCGAGGTATCTCAAAATGAAGATTGCAATCGCTATTAGCGCGTTCTTGGCCATCGCCCCCGCCGGTATGGCCCAGTCTATTGCCGGAGTCTGGCAGGCGACCATTACCACCAACCAGCTCGAAATTCCGTTCCGTATCGAGTTTCAAGGCGACGGCGCGAACGTCAAAGGAACATTATTCAACGGCGATGACAAGTTCGTGTCCACAAGCGGAAAGTTCGAAAACAGCTCGCTCTCGCTTGCGTGGGACTACTACGGTTCCAAACTCGAGGCGACGCTGAAGGGCCAATCCCTCGAAGGCAGCTATGCCCGGAATGCCCGCAGCAGCTATCCGTTCAAGGCGGTGCGCTACATTCCTCCGCCCGCCCCGGCTGGAAGCATTCCCAAGATCGACGGGCTGTGGATCACCACCGCGAAAAGCTCCAAGGGCGAGGGCGCGTGGCAATTTATCGTTCGCCAGTCCGGACCGGATGTCTCCGGCGCGATTCTGCGAATCGACGGCGATACGGGAACCCTCAGTGGGACGTACAAGGACGGAAAGTTCGTAATGAGCCACTTCTCGGGTGTGCGGCCTTCTTTGCTCGAAGTGACGCCCGCCGCGGATGGAACTTTGAAACTCGTACTAAACGGCAAGGACACGCTGATCGCGGTTCGTCCGGCCGAGGCTCGCGCAAAAGGAGTGCCGGAACCCGACGATCCTTCGCGCCACACCGGCGTCAAGGATCCTTCGCAGCCGTTCCGCTTCAGCTTCCATGATCTGAGCGGCAAGCTGGTCTCAGATACTGACCCGCAATTCCAGGGCAAAGTTGTGCTCGTGAATATCGCAGGTAGCTGGTGCCCCAACTGCCACGACGAAGCGCCGTTCCTGGTGGATTTGTATAACAAATATCACAAGCAGGGCCTTGAGATCGTCGTTCTGGCCTTCGAGGAAGCGGATCAGTTGAAGGATCCGGTGCGGTTGCGTGCGTTCATCAAGCGCTATGGCATTGTGTATCCCGTGCTGCTCTGCGGTGAAACCAGCGAGGCCAAGGAGAAACTGTCTCAGGCTGAGAACTGGGATGCGTGGCCGACCACGTTCATCCTCGGCCGCGACGGCCGGGTGAAGGCCGTACACACCGGCTTCCCGGGCACTGCTTCCGGAGACCTGTTCATCAAGGCGAAAAAGGAATTCACGCAGCAGATCGAAGGTCTGCTGGCACAAAACGCGCGGACATCGCGCTAGCTTTTCCCGAGCTTTCTTCTGGCAAACTTCAAGCCTGACCAGTCGGCGTCGACGGAGCAAACTTTGTAATCGACCAGACCGGCGGCGAGTCCTGCGTTACGAACATCGTTTTGGTTGAAATCGGCTTTGGAGCGGCTCGATTGTTTGGGGTGGATGATCCAGACTGAAGTGCCTTCGGCTAATCGCGTGCTCATGAATTCCGTCTCCGCTTCGAGCTCCTGCCGGGAGCGCACAAACCACAACACCAGGTTTGTGTTCTTCGTCAGTTTGTTCTGTAATTCCACGCCGGGAAAGTCGCCGAGCGTCTCCGCAAAGCCATCCGGAGCGCCGAGCAGCGCGGCTTTAATACCTGTCTTGAACCCGAGTTTCTTCGCCAAACTCGACCCCGCGTAGCGTTTCATATGCGGCGTCGGTTGAACAGGGTTCAGAGGCGCGTGCCGAAGCGCTTGTTTCACTGCGGCGCGCACCTTGGCCCAGGCCGCGTAGCGCGCATCCGGCAACTCACGGCGGACTTTGTCCACTTTCTCTTGCGGACCGCCTGCAAACACGATCGGGATATTGCAGGTCGCCTTACTGTTTCGCAGGGCGACCGCGACCCCGAGCCCGTGAGAGGGAAGCCGGTCCAGGTCGATGACGACCACGGCCGGCGGGTTCGCTTTGAACGTTCCAATCAATCCCGTTGGATTCAGCGGGGATGCGTCGACCTCGAATCCAGGAGTGTCGAGCAATTCGGCGCGGGTCCGCGCGAGTTCCGCGTTCCAACGGACGAGTCGCACGACTGGCATGAACAAAAAATATCAAAACATGCCAACATAATTGACGGAATGATTGAAGCTGGCGAGAAGGCGCCGCAATTTGCACTCGACCCGCCTCCTGGCGCGCCCTGGCTGTTGGTCTTTCTTGAAACCGACTGCCCGACCTGCCGGCTGAGCTTGCCGTATCTGAACAAATTGGCGAAATCGGCGTCAGTGATCGGAGTCTCCCAGGATTCTGAATCCGAGACGCGGCGATTCATGGAACAGACCTCGATTGTGTTTCCGGTGACGGTCGACGGCGACCTGAGCGTATCCCGCGCTTTCGATCCGGCGGCGGTTCCCGCATTCTTTCTGATCGGGGCGGATGGGCGTGTGATGAGATCCGGCTTCGGCTTCGACAAGGACGACTTGAACGGCTTCGCCGCCGAGATGGGGCAGGGAGCCGTGGCGGACCCGTTTGACGGCGCTCCTGCGCGTAAGCCGGGATGTTCCTCGCGGCATCTGGAGCCAGTCACGGTAGGCGAATCCGCGGAACCGCTCAATCTTCAATCCGCGGTTGGAGCGCGGGCGACGCGTATAGAGGTCGCCGACGATGCTCATGAGTATTGCATGCGGGTATTCGGTGATGCTCTGCCCGTGGTTCCTCCAACCGTCGAGCGGGTGGAACGGATGATGGCCGGACGCGCGCCATCAGAGGTGATAGGACGGATCCCGCCCTGCTACGGCGAAGCGACCGTGGAAAAGATCGCCGCCAACGCAGTCATGGCAGGATGTCTTCCCGAGATCATGCGCGTCCTGCTGCCCCTGGTTCGCGCGATCTGCGATGAGCGATTCAATGCCCACGGGGTCCAGGCCACCACCCATTTTGCTGCGCCGCTGATCATCGTCAACGGCCCGATCCGACGGGAGTTGGGGTTCGCGAGCGGCCGAAACGTGTTCAGCAATGTCGTCCGCGCAAATAGTACGTTGGGGCGAGCGTTGCAATTACTACTCCTCAATGTCGGGGGTGGGCGTCCGGATGGAATCGATATGTCGGCGCTCGGGAACCCGGGCAAGTTTTCCTATTGCATCGCCGAGAACGAAGAGGAGAATCCGTGGGAACCGCTGCACGTCGAGCGAGGTTTCGACGCCGCGCAAAGCACGGTGAGTCTGTTCGCGGGTGAGGCTCCGCACGGGGTGAGCGAACACATGTCGCGTAGCGCCAGGGGCGTGCTCAAAGCGATTTCGCGCGCATTGGCGACGGTATGGAGCTACCGCACGTGCATGAGCGTCGAGGCCGTGGTGGTCCTGTGCCCGGAACACGTGAAGACCATCCATCGTGACGGTTTCTCGAAGCACGAAGTGCGCGAGTTTCTGTTTCAGAATACGGGTATTCCGGTGCGCGAGTACGACGAAGAGGGCGAGGGAACCCAGTCGGTCCATCTTTACCGCAAGATCACAATTGATGGTACGGAGTGCTATCAGAAATTTCGTGATCCCGAATCGATCAAGATTGTTGTCGCGGGTGGGACGGCAGGCAAGTTTTCCGCCGTGATCGGCAGTTGGAACGCTGGACCGCGCGGCAGTCAAATGGTGACCTATCCATGTCTTTAACTCTTGTAAATCCATGTGACGAGCGCAAGCTATCGGCTGCACCCGCGCCTCGTCTGACGACTCTCGCCGGCAAGGAGGTCGCACTGCTCGATATCAGCAAGCCCGGCGGCAAGGTGTTCCTCGACCGCCTGGAGCAGCTACTGGTCGAGCGTTATTCCGTAGCTCGCGTGATCCGCGAAACCAAGCCAACGTTCGCCAAACCTGCGCCGGAAGCATTGATCGAGAAGCTTCGGCACGTGGATGCGGTGATCGAGGGACTCGCGGATTGAGGGTCCTGCACAACGTGCAGTTTGCACGACACGATCCGGTTCGAAAATTGGAGTATCCCGGCGGTTCCAGTAGCCACGCACGAGTTCATGCTTCCGGCTCGAGCACAGGCCGCAGCCCTTGGGAGGCCGGACTTTGACGCAGTCTACGTTGACCATCCGATTCAGGACCAGACGGCGGCTGAGATCGAAGCCCGGGCAGAGGCCGTGGTTGCCGAGATCGTAGGGAGGCTCACCGGACAACTCACGCGCTAATTTGGCTGTCCGCTGAGTGCAAACTGCTGCGTGCGCCACTAAAGAGCGCAAAGGGTGCGGCGCGCGCCGGTCTTCCCGAGCACTCCCTCTCCGAGCTTGATCGCGCCTGGGCCGAGTGTAAGTGGGTTCTGGTTGGCGGCGGCCGAATCTGCTGTGTCGTGGGCGACGTCTGTATCCCGCGTAGACGCGATGGACGCCACCATGGCGCGCCGGTGAAGCCAATCAGTGCCATAGAGCGCGAAAGGCACATCGGAGTTCGTCCGATCTGAGGGTCACCTCATGGGGAACAGTCGCTTGACTGGACGATAAATCACCAATGAGTTCCGTCGGCAGAAGGGTAGGCGATCTGCAGCAGCATGTTAAATTGTAAGGAGCAATGCAGTCGTTTCAAGCAACAATACGCATAGTCGCCGCCGTTTTGACCGTGTCCCTCTGCCAGCTGGCATCCGCGCAGGACACCGCAAACAAGGACGCACAAAGCCACGTGGCGAAGGGACTCCCTCCGCGGGCGACTCCCGGGGATTATCTGGCGCACGCTCAGGCAGGGAACTTCACGATCGCGGCCGAATTCGCCGGGCACTCGGTTCCCACTCAGGAGGCGCTCCTGTCGACGGAAGACTACGTCGTGGTCGAAGTGGGGATGTTCGGGCCGCCCGAGGCGCGTCTCAAGCTTACCTATGCGGACTTTTCGCTTCGCCTCAACAAGAAAAAGACTGTTTTGCCCGCCCAGCCGTATACCTTTGTGTTCAAGTCCCTCAAAGATCCCGACTGGACACCGCCGGATGCGGCCGAGGCCAAGTCGAAGACGAGTATCGGAGGCGGCGGAGCGGGTGAGGACAATACGCCTAAAGTGGTTCACATTCCGCTCCCGTTGGAGCGCGCAATGGAACAGCGTGTGCAGAACGCCGTGCTGCCGGAAGCAGAGCACGTATTGCCTGGCGCGGGACTGATCTTCTTCCAGTACCGAGGCAAGACCGACAATCTCAATTCGATCGACTTGATTTACGATGGTCCGGCCGGGAAGGTTACTCTGCCGCTCCATCCCTAGTCGTTGCTATTGCCAGTAATTCCGGTCCAGGCTCCCATAATGCACCGCCTCCGCCAGATGCTTCGCGGAGCTTCCTTCGCTCGAGTCCAAGTCGGCGATAGTGCGTGCGAACCAGAATCCGGTCATGCGCGCGTGCTGAGAGGCCCATCCTGTGCGCCGCCATCTCGAGCGTTCGCTCGCCGGCAATCATCTAATGGGCATAGTTTTCGCAACCTAGCCGGACGTGAGCATCTCTGGGCGAACCAGGGATGACCGGCGCGCCGACGCCGTCTGGACGAAGCTTTCTCAGTCTCCTGTTTCTGCTCGTTCTTCAAGGAGCTCTTGGTGACCGGTTACTTCGTTGGCTTGTTCGCGTCGTCGGAATCCTGTCCGCCGGCGATCGCTTCCTTGAATCCGCGAATACCTTGCGCCAGACCCTTACCTAACTCAGGCAGTTTCTTTGGACCAAAGACAAACAAGCCGACAACCAGAATTACTAATAAGTGCATCGGCCGCAGCAAACCTTCAAACATAATTGCCTCCTAGAAAGTTCAATAAGTCTACCATGGCAACGGGACCATTTACCATACTATTTATTGACGTACTGCGTCATAACAGTTATAGTACCTTGGATTACCGGTACTATTGTTACTGCGGTCGGGCGGATGCAGCCCATTAGATTGCCGGACATACTTTCGGAAAGAATTCGATCCCGCGCCCGAGCCGGCTCAACCTGGGACTCCCCATTTTCTTCCAAGAATTGGTCAGAATCCCAACGTTCGATATACTGCAGGACGTAACTCATGGCGTTGTTTCTAGAACGGAACTCTTCCCCGGCCTCTCTAGTGCATCAGACAGTCATACCCAAAACCTTCGTGAAGTCTTGATATCGACATCCAGGATTGTATTGCAACGTCCCAGCGCAAGAATACGTGACGCTAAATGGATAGGGCGCGGTTGGCTCTTGTCCTCGCGGCGCAAGATGCTGGCCGTTACGACGATCTGTCCGGAATTAAGAACGTCGCCGGAACATCGAAAGGAAGGATACATAACCAACATAACGTCCGGGTCCTCATAATGCGACTTTAATTACGCCTTCGGATAGCGTGAGCCTTCCGACGAAGGCCTCGTCAGACTCCTCCAATGGTGCCAGAAGGGGCCCTACAAGATGCCGAAGCCATAGTGATTGTGGGAGACTTGAAGATCTGCGTCCCAGCATCCCTCCGTTCGGAGGGAAACCAGGTACTAGTGCTCGTAGTAGTCCAGGACGATTAACTCACGAAAAATACTCAGGCAGAATCGATGAATGATTGGAGAACGAGGTCAAACGGCTGGAGCTGTGGATTTGTCGGAAAGGATCAGGTCGACGAAGGTGATGTTGAAGGGCCGCCACCGGCCGTCTCTTCTATATATAAGTCCGGTGTGTCCGACCTTGACCGGCGGAGGAACGCCGATGCGGGCCGGCATTGTGCTCGAGGCCCTTTCGAAACTGTACCGCGTATCACTGCTAGTCGTCCCGGCGCCTCATTATCAGGGATTCCCGCGGGAACTCCCTGAAGCCTTAAGCAGCCTCTGTGAGAGCACAAACATGGTGCCTTACGAAGGCGATCTCCGCCACAAAATACACCGCGCGGGTCAAGTTTACCGTGATCACAATTTCGAAATCATCCACGGTTTTCGGCTAATTTCCGCGCCATATGCGCAACTCTATTTGACGCGCAGCAAGGGTTGCGCCAAGCATCATCTCGATCTGGACGATATTGAATCCAAGACGCATCGGCGCATCGCGGAGTTGTATCGCAAGGCAGGTGCGGAGACGTTAGCTCTCCGCGAAGAACAAGACGTCAGGCGGCTTGAGCTATTGGAGACAGTGGCATACCACACGTTCGATCGTATTTATGTCTGTTCCGAGAGCGACCAGCAGGAACTGTTAGCTCGCACCGCCAGGGTTGAAGACACTAAGCCTGATGTTTGCGTCCTGAGAAATGCCGTCCGATCGCCCACTAGAACCCCCGGTCGCGTCTTCCGTTTCCTATTCGTGGGGAGCTTGAGCTACTATCCCAATCACGACGGTATTCGTTTTTTTTGCACACAGATTCTCCCGCTAATCCGCGACCAGGCAGAGAGCTCTGTTGTGGTCGACATCGTCGGCCGGGACAGCGAGGGGCTCAGAGACCTTGCCGGCGCGAACGTAAATGTTATTGGACAGGTTGCCGATGTTGGCATTCATTATGAAGCATGCGACGCAGTAATCGTGCCCCTGCGCGCCGGTGGCGGTACCCGCATCAAAATACTGGAGGCGTTCAGTTACAAACGGCCCGTCGTCACCACCTCGATGGGCGTGGAAGGGATAGACGCCATACCAGACCGGCACGCATTGATCGGCGATACTCCAGAAGACTTTGCGACAGCGTGCCTGCAGCTTATGTACGATCCTGACCTGGGCCGTTACCTCGCTGAAAACGCGACGGATCTTCTGCAACGGTCACATACCGTGGACAACTTGAGGAAAACACTAGAGGTCATTAGAGAACCTCAGAGCTCGAACCGTCCTGTCACCCAAGCGGGAGAGGCCACGCCCTCTCGCATTAATCGCGTTTATGTGCTTGGAAACGCAAAGGATTTTCATTTCACACGTTGTTGTGTGGCAAGCGTCCGGCATTGGTATCCCTCAATTCCAATCTCGCTCGTGAAGGATGGAGATTACGATACGTCCGAGCTCGAACGAAGCTGTGACGTTGAAATCTTCAAAGCTCCCAAGAAGCACTATGGCTTAGGTATGTCGAAATTTGAACTTCTCTTCCAACCGACTCGCGAACGGTGCTTGGTCCTGGACAGCGATATTGTTCTGGCCGGACCGATTTTGGGCGCCCTGGAGCAATACGTCGCTGATTTCGTCGTGGAAGGCTCGAACTATCCGGTGCATGATATAAGGTCGTATTATTACGATCCCGACGTAGCTTCGATCGTTTACCCTTCCTTTCGATTTCCGGGCTATGTCTTCAACTCCGGACAGATGGTCGCAACGACAGGTGTCTTGCGGCGGGAAGACTTCACGCCGTTTATAGATTTCAATAAAGAACCGCCCAGACTGTTACGACCAGACTTGTTCAAGGCGGGTGACCAGGGGGTCTTGAATTTCGTGCTGCAACAAAAGGCGCAGCAAGCGGATCTGTCCATTGCGCGTCACGTTTTCTTGCGTTGGCCGCCGGCGATGCAGCCGCGTGAGGTCGCTATCGAGCGGCTCCAAGATGGTCGTGGGTATGACTTTCTAATGCACTGGGCAGGGGGCAAGAGTTCTAATTTGGAGGAAAACGCCATGAGTCACGTGCTGAGATATTTCGAGCTTATATACCTTCAGATGACATCTTCCGAGCAAGTTGGAGTTTGATTTTGGGCTAACCTCACGCCGTCGGGCGAAACGGCGAGAGTGGAGGATCTCCCCGTCTGTTAAGTTGCGGCGACCTCGTATGAGTCCTCCCCTCGATTCAGCGATTCTGTTAGCCCGTTACCCATTGCGGGCGCCCGCCGTTTTAAACGCCTACCGCCATATCAAATTGTCGTAGCGGACCAGTCCGCCTGCCGGAGCGAGGAGATGGCAGTCCTCAGCATGTAAGTGCGGGGTCCCGCGTCATCAGCGGAATCGTCTTCTGAAAATACGACCGCTCGAAATAGTTCAAGACATGGCCCATGAAGTTATCCCTGAGAACCGGATGCTTGAACCCAGCCCAGTGCAACAGAAATCCGTAGCCGTCTCTTGCCTTGAGTCTCTCGATATCGACCTCACAAGACTGTAGCTCGCCAGGCCAGCGCATGTAGCGGTGACGGCGCACGGAGAGCGCACCTTCTTGCGCTTTCTGGTGCAGGACGAAGTTCAGCACACCCTGGTCAAAGGCCTCGAACAGGTCTGGTCGCAGGATTCGCCGTGGTTCCTCGAAAGCGACAAATGGTGTAAAGTCTTCCTGCTTCAAAATGCCGGTCGTCGCAATGATCTGGCCCGCGTTGAAAACATAACCAGGGTAGCGGAACGAAGGACTCAGGGTGCATACTAGCTCCGGGTCATAGTAGAAATCCTTTATGTCTTCCGCCGGGTAATCTCCACCTTCCACAATGAAATCTTCGTCATACTGTTCCAGCGCGTCGAGGATGGGCCCGGCAAGGACGATATCGCTATCGACGATAAGACACCGCTCGCGCGTGGGATTGAACAGCGCCTCAAGTCTCGACCACCCTGGGCCAAAGCGTTTCCCGACCGTGGTAAATATCTCCACACCCCAATAGTTTTCCAGGTTGGAAGTATTATAATCTCCATCCTTTACCAGCGAGATTGGGATAGAGGGATACCAATGCCGGATGCTCGCCACGCAGCAACGTGTGAAACTCAGATCCTCCGGAGAACCAAGGACATAGATACGATTAACGGTCATGAAGTGGAGACATCTCCTAGGTCATGATAAAGAGCCAGAGTAGAATCTTCAATGGACGTTTCAATAGTTAGGTACTATGCAACGACACTTCGGCCCGGGAGCAGGAATTCGCAAAAGGGGCAAGCATAACACCCTCACAGGGCCATGGGGCCGCCGCGCTTCCGTCGAGTTAATTTACGATGGTCCGGGCAGGAAAACCACGCTGGCCCTCCACCCGTAATCGTTGCTATTGCCAGTAATTCCGATCAAGGCTGCGATATTGCACCGCCTCCGCGAGATGCTTCGCGCTGATTCCTTCGCTCGAGTCCAGGTCGGCGATGGTGCGTGCGACTCTGAGAATCCGGTCATGCGCGCGAGCCGAGAGACCCATCCGGCGCACCGCCATCTCGAGCGTCCGCTCGCCGGCGTCATCTAATGCACACAATTTTCGCAACTGCCGGACGGGAATGTGCGCGTTATAAAAGCCCCGCGAATGCTGGATGGCGCGCACCCGCTCCACACGTGCCCGGATTTCGGCGGAGGTAATTCCGTCATCCTTGCTTCGCAGCTCCTGGTAAGGCACGGCCGGGACCTCGATGTGCAGATCGATACGGTCGAGCAGCGGACCGCTGATCTTGCCGAGGTGACGTTGGATGATGCCGCCGGTGCAACGGCACTCCCGCGTGGGATCGCCGAAAAATCCGCAGGGGCACCCGTGCAGGTCAGGACTGACGTCGACCCGAACGTTGAGTGCCGTGCAGCCGGAAAACCGAGTGAGAATTTCCGGCACAGTTGCGTACTATCAGACAGTGCGTCAAACGACGCTGGCCCCGCCGTCGCGGAGTGGGTGGGCAGGTAACGCCGGTTGCTCTCAAGCGAACGGACCGAGCCAATGGCGGGTTGACCATCTTATGCGACGATTCCTTGCGCGGCGACAAACGTTGAGTGCCGTGCAGCCGGAAAACCGAGTGAGAATTTCCGGCGCGGTTGAGTACTATCAGACAGTGCGTCAAACGACGCTGGCCCCGCCGTCGCGAAGTAGGCGGCCCTGCTACGCCCGCGTCTCTCAAGCAAACGTGCCGAGTCAAAGCGGGTTGAACACCTATGCGATGATTCCTTGCACGCGGCGACCAGCGGTGCTGATGGCGATAGGTCCTCTAATTTCGCCAGCGCTGAAGGCAAAGTGGTCGTTTCCGATCTGGATCGAGGTATTAACCAAAAGGCTCTTGGTTCGAGTCCTGTCTTGTGAGCCAAACGAATTTCACTTCGAACCTCTCTGCCTTCTGGTTAACTGCCGGGCGACAGAAACCCTCGAAATGGCCAATACCTGCCAAAACGCATCTCTCCGGAAGGGAGCGCAGTTGGGCTGACTCTTCCAGGAACGGCATGCGACCCGCCTTTAGGCCAACTCTCTCCAGCTCTCCGCAGAGGGCGCACTTTTGGTTAACAGTGCGCCCCAATGGACCCCGACGTTATCAACGCAACTCGTCATCAGCAACGGTAACATTGGGATCTTTGCCACGATTGGTCCGTTTAGCCAATTTTTCGTCTTTCAGTATTCGCTTAACCAAACGGATATCGATCCACCGTATGGACGGCGGGAGCCCTGCAGGGGCCACAGGATGGATAAGATGTAATCCTTGCGTGCGACGGAGAGGTTCGGCTCCAGTTCAATCGCGTGGCGAAAACTCTTCTCGGCCTCCTGCCATTAGGCGAGCGCCGTGTGTTTGCCCGCCCTCACATCTAATTAACACGTAAAAAATTCTGGAAGCGCACTAATCCGGGGCGCCATGGACCGCCTTCTACTGGCAGGAGGAGGTAGTTATGAAAAAGAAGATCTTGATCCTGGCTCTGGTCTTGACCGCGGTGGTGGGATTGGCTGCCGCGCCTGGAAGTGAGGCCATGGGTTCCCAGATCTGCTTCAGGACGATGCCGGTCTGCGGCCCCTTGTAGCCAAAGAAATTGGTGGTGATCGCGTACAACCCGTCGCGGCTGAAGCCCGGATCGAATTGGCGAATATTCTGGACGGTGCGAATCAACAAACCAGCGGTTGCCAGTAGAAGCAGAGAGAGTGCTACCTGCGCGGCGACCAGCACCTTGCCGGTTTCCCAGCCACGGCCGCCGCTTGAGCCGCGGGCGCCTTCCTTCAATGTGGGCGCGAGTTCGGTGTTGGTCGACCGGAAGGCAGGAGCGACTCCGAACACCAGCGCCGCCAGCACCGAAACGCCGAGAGTAAACAGCACGACGCGCCAGTCGGTCTCGGCTCGCAGCGTAAAGAAATCGATGCTCGACGTCATCCAGCGCAGCAAGAACTGCCTGCCCAGGCCTGCGAGAAGGAGGCCCACCGCGCCGCCCACCAGTGCCAGCAGCAGGCTTTCGGTGAGAAACTGGCGAACCAGGCGGGAACGGCCCGCGCCGAGGGCCAACCGTACCGCAACTTCCTTCTGACGCGCCGCCGCGCGTGCCAGAAGCAGGTTGGCAACATTGGCACAAGCGATCAAAAGCACTACTCCAGGCACGGCGAGCGCCACGATCAGCAGCAGCGCGCGCTGCTGCGGCTGAAAGTTTGCCGAGCCATTCCCGGCAGGCTGCAGCTCAAGCTTCTTCTCTGCGTTTTCTCTTCGAATGGCGTCGTCCAGGTGGGTGCCGGCGCGCGCGGCCAGAATCTGCTGATAGAACACATTCAGCTCGGCTTGCGCCTTCGCCATGCTCACGCCCGGTTTCAAGCGCCCCATGACTTGCGGACCATAGTCGTCGCTGAGATCGTACTTCAGCATCGACCCTTCGTCCCCGTGGGTCCAGAGGGCCGTCGCAACGCTGGGAGAAAGCCGCGGTTGCAGCATCATCGGCACCGTGATGTCGGGTACGAAGGTCTGGAAAACGCCGTAGAAATCGGGCTCCGAAACTCCCACAATCGGTACCGGGATGCCGTTGAGGATAACCGTCCTTCCGAGAATAGACGGGTCGCGCGCAAAGCGCCGCTCCCAGTATTGATAACTGATGACGGCAACGGGCCCTTCCGCGCCGCCGGCTCCGGGAATGCGGTCGTCCTCGGGCGTGAGCAGGCGTCCCAGCGCGGCCCTAACGCCCAGCGCAGAAAAATAATTGCCGGCGACTAGGAACCCGACCGCTTGTTCCGGGTCCTTGCCCGTCGAGACACTCAATAGCATCCCGTTGTAGGCGAACAGCCCGTCAAAGCTTTGGTTCTGATCGCGCATTTTCTCGTAGGCGGGAAACGAGAGCGAGGAGCGGAGGCGGACCAGTTGTGCCGCATCCTTCACAGGCAGCATCCTGAGGATCAGTGCATCCATGACACTGAACAAGGCCGTATTGGCTCCGATACCCAGCGCCAGCGAGAGCACGGCGACGAGCGTGAAAGCGGGGCTGGCAATCAGCAGGCGCAGCGCATAGCGCACGTCTTTCCAGAGTGTTTCGGTAAATCTCAGCATGGGCCGCGGGCGCCTCCTGTTCGTTGATGGACGGGTGATGAAAGGAATGGTCCTGTTGCTCGGCAGAAAACGGGTGGATGGGGTTGCACTACAAGATAGTACGGCTGAAAGTTCCGTAGGTTACGCGGGAGCCATTGGCAAAGGCACAGGCGGCCTACGAGCGGGTTGCGGAGGGCAAGGCCCGGTTCGGAGCCGTCCTCACGATGTAATCGCCGAGGAGTTACCGCAGGTTTCGGGCGGATCGCGCGCTATTCGGAAGCTGCGATAACCGCGTTGCCTCCAAGTCTGGATGTGGGAAGGCGAAAACCGGTCGTTAATGCCCCACATCAGTTCGTTTTCCTCACTCAACTCGGCTATCGCATTTTACAGTCGCCACTGGGTTCATAAGCCCGTTTGAACGTAGCCCAAGCGGCAGGCGCATGCCCGAGCATTGCGGATAGCAGCAGCACACGCTTCGCCCGAGCGGTGCGAATGACAGAAGGGATAAACCAACAGATGAAAGGAGTTTGTTGGGATGACCCCACTACGCAAACGAATGATGGAAGAGTTGCAACTGCGCAACCTCTCTCCGATTACTGCTGCCACCTAGGCAGATCACCAGTGAAGGGAGGATTCAGCCATCACGCTCATCGCACGACTAAAGACGATAGCTCACCCGCACGGGGATACCAGTCGTGGCATGTGTGGTCGCAGGCGCGAAAGCGCACCTCATTTCAGCAAAGCCAAAATCGCTTCGATGACCGGCTTCCCGTACTGGCTTCCAGGCGCCAGCATGTCGAAATGTCCGGCCCCTTCGAGCTTTAGGACGGTTACGGAATCTCCCTTGGCCGTTGCGGAGGCTTCATAACTGCTGACCAGATCATAAACGCCTAGTAGCAGCCCGCCCGCAACGATTGTTTGCGGAACTCCAATCGGCAGCAGACGCGTGGCTGAGGCCTCGAGGTAGCGTTCGGGCTGTTCGGCGGCAGTACCGCCCATGAACTGCGTAATGCCAGGAACCGGACAAAACTTCCTTTCCATCGGCTGAGCGGTAGTTAGATCCGGAGGGCCATCGATATTCACGACGGCCTTCACCCGCAAAGGGTTTTTTGAGTAAAGAGGGCTCGACTGAGGCAGTTTCGGTCGCGCCGCGATCCAGTGTGCTAGTTGTCCACCTGCGGAATGTCCGACCACTACTACGCGGCTTAGGTCTAACTGATTGACCCGCGCGATGGTTCGCAGGAAGTCAACGCCTGCGGCTAAATCGAGAAAGCTGCCGGGCCATCCGCCGCCAGGATTGCCAGCGCGCCTGTACTCGAGGTTCCAGGTGGCGAC
>JBEKBK010000067.1:0-22221 GCA_050015435.1 Bryobacteraceae bacterium | reverse complement strand
CGGCGTGCTTCAATGAGGCCGCGATCAGCTGATCGCGGAATTTCCACGCTATGCACTTGAATGCCTGCGGGCGACACGCGCTTCAATGAGGCCGCGATCAGCTGATCGCGGAATTGCGTGATGCGGATGGCGACGGAAGCCTGCATCTATTGCTTCAATGAGGCCGCGATCAGCTGATCGCGGAATTCCGGTGAGTTCCTCCGAACCGGACTACAGGTAGTGGCTTCAATGAGGCCGCGATCAGCTGATCGCGGAATTTCCCCTCCCTAAAGGGCTCTGGCTTGACCCGCTGTTGCTTCAATGAGGCCGCGATCAGCTGATCGCGGAATTGTCGTCACGAAAGTGAGCGGTGCCGGCGCGAGGATCGCTTCAATGAGGCCGCGATCAGCTGATCGCGGAATTGCGGCGACCGAAGCAGCACCCGCGCGAACGGCAATCCGCTTCAATGAGGCCGCGATCAGCTGATCGCGGAATTCCCATTCGTGCCCACGGGTACGCGGGCACCCACGGTCGCTTCAATGAGGCCGCGATCAGCTGATCGCGGAATTCACACGGTGTGGATCGTGCCGTCCGTCGCCAGATATTGCTTCAATGAGGCCGCGATCAGCTGATCGCGGAATTTTGGTTTAATTTGCCGGGCTGCCGGCTTCACTACTTCTGGCTTCAATGAGGCCGCGATCAGCTGATCGCGGAATTGTGGCTGCAATTGATCCACTATTGGGCGCGTACCGCACGCTTCAATGAGGCCGCGATCAGCTGATCGCGGAATTCGCCGGGGATACGATGACGAAACGGCGGGATCAGCCAGCTTCAATGAGGCCGCGATCAGCTGATCGCGGAATTGTGATTTGACGGCGTTCGTACTGGCGTGGCCCATCGGTGCTTCAATGAGGCCGCGATCAGCTGATCGCGGAATTCTCGACGGTTGATCTTTCGACCCGCGCCGTTCGCCTGCTTCAATGAGGCCGCGATCAGCTGATCGCGGAATTACGCACCCGAATTGTTCGAGGGGCGTTGGTGGATACGCTTCAATGAGGCCGCGATCAGCTGATCGCGGAATTCAACCTTGGCCGTGCGCTTCTTGCGCAGGAATGTTTTGCTTCAATGAGGCCGCGATCAGCTGATCGCGGAATTGAGACATATGCCGCGCCATCCACTCAGCGCTGTCCGCGCTTCAATGAGGCCGCGATCAGCTGATCGCGGAATTTCGACCAGTGCGCAGCCGAGAAGCGCGCGTTTTTCATGCTTCAATGAGGCCGCGATCAGCTGATCGCGGAATTTAACCTCAGCAGCGTCGCCCCGATGAATTTCTTCACGCTTCAATGAGGCCGCGATCAGCTGATCGCGGAATTTGAAAGAGCCGTGGTGGTAGTAAGTGGCTACCTGTGCCGCTTCAATGAGGCCGCGATCAGCTGATCGCGGAATTGCGCAACTCGAATCCACCCAAACGCTGGCCAATTCCGCTTCAATGAGGCCGCGATCAGCTGATCGCGGAATTCCTGTTATCAATCGTTGCCCAGGAACCTGATAACCGCGCTTCAATGAGGCCGCGATCAGCTGATCGCGGAATTCCTGTTATCAATCGTTGCCCAGGAACCTGATAACCGCGCTTCAATGAGGCCGCGATCAGCTGATCGCGGAATTCTAACGACGAAGTTGAACGGCGCAGGACGGCCGAGCGCTTCAATGAGGCCGCGATCAGCTGATCGCGGAATTCAAAGCGCCGCGGCCGTCCTGCGAAGGCTGCCGCCGCTTCAATGAGGCCGCGATCAGCTGATCGCGGAATTGTGGTCGCGGAAACCGGCGCGCGGCATTACATCAAAGCTTCAATGAGGCCGCGATCAGCTGATCGCGGAATTTATCTGACCAACGGAATGTTGGTCGCTTGCGAGTGAGCTTCAATGAGGCCGCGATCAGCTGATCGCGGAATTGATGAGCCCCTTGTACGCCCCGATCTCGATCTTGTCGCTTCAATGAGGCCGCGATCAGCTGATCGCGGAATTCCTGCTGCACCTGCTGTTAAAGTTGAGGAACACAAGGCTTCAATGAGGCCGCGATCAGCTGATCGCGGAATTGCAGAGCGCGTTGCTACGCTCCCCACGGACTGGCGGCTTCAATGAGGCCGCGATCAGCTGATCGCGGAATTTTCCCGCTATGAAATCCAGAAAGTTTCGCGCTCTGATCGCTTCAATGAGGCCGCGATCAGCTGATCGCGGAATTTTAACTCCACGCGAAGTTCCCTGCGGTCTTGGTCTGGCTTCAATGAGGCCGCGATCAGCTGATCGCGGAATTGTTGGACGAACACAAACCCCTTAAGGAGAAGGAATGCTTCAATGAGGCCGCGATCAGCTGATCGCGGAATTGAAACCGGCTCCTCTGCGGACATTGAGGCGGAGTTGCTTCAATGAGGCCGCGATCAGCTGATCGCGGAATTGACTGCTGTAGTGCCGGCGACGACGCAGAGCCAACCGCTTCAATGAGGCCGCGATCAGCTGATCGCGGAATTGGGTCCCGCCGCAACCGCGTCCGAGTTCGGACGCCGGAGCTTCAATGAGGCCGCGATCAGCTGATCGCGGAATTGTTGTGTACCACCAACGCTCTGTGTTGTGGTTGCTTGCTTCAATGAGGCCGCGATCAGCTGATCGCGGAATTAGCCGCCACCCTAACTATTCTATTGTCAATGATCTGCGATACGGCCAGCGAGAGGTTATGGCTTGGTCCTCTATGTCTCAACTGCATCCGCACCCTTCCTTAAGATAACCACTGCGAGATCAGCTCCTTGGAAGCCGCGAGCGGCTCCGCCACTTTCCGCGTCGACCCACCACTCGCGTCACCGGGTAACAAAGACCGCATACTCATCCAGCTCCCCTTCCAGAACCTTCGCGAGAAGCCTTGCCTGCACCTCAAGCAGCCGGCGATACGAAACCTGATAACCGAAAATGGGATGGGTCACCAGCGTGTCCATCCGCGCTTCGTACGCCTGGAAAAAGCCCCGGCGCCCTCCCGATGTGAGCGCCACTGCTCGCCCCGCCCGGACGAAGTCCCGTGGGGTAACCATTCGCGTGTTGATCGCGTTCAACACAGCAGATTCAGCGATCAGCGGCCGGAACGGCTCCATCAAGTCCAGCGCCAAGGCCGGTCTTCCAAAGCGCGGCTGGTGGTAGAAACCCATCATAGGATCAAATCCTACAGCCGCGCACGCGATGGTGAAGTCCTTCGACAACAGACTATATGCGAGCGACAACAGCGCGTTCACTGGGTCGCGCGGCGGCCTGCGATTCCGTGCCGTGAAATCAAACCCTAGCTCACTGCCCGAGGACTCCTGCTTTAACATTCCCGAAAAAACTCCGAAGTACAGCCGGGCTCCATTGCCCTCGATTCCCAGCAATTCCTCGAGAGAAATGCCTTGCTCCGCGCGCTCCGCCATCTCTCGCATCTGCTCCAGCACGAGTTTGGGCGGTTCTTCATGGTTGCGCATCACCATCACACGTTGATTCCGGATCTTACCAGCCACCAGCTTGCGTGCCAATCGAAGCGCGAACCATTCCTCCGTCGCCAAGCGGAATTGCGACTGCCGGAGGAACACGTTCTTCGTGGTCAATCCACTGGTAATCCCGTAGAACCAACCGCCCTGCGAGAAGTAGCACACCGGGACCTCAGCGGAACACAGCGCCTGGATCGCCTGCGTAGAGATCTGGATGTTCCCCATCAGGTTCACTTGGCAAACCTCGTTCACGCGCACTTCCTGACGAAGAGCATCCTTCTCTTTCACCTGCAACACATCTCCTGATTTCCCGACCCGCAGGCCCTGCGTATTCAGATAGACCGGCTTTCGATCCTCTCTTGGAACAATTAAGCGGCGTAACTCGCGGCGGGGAGGCTTGCGCGGCAACGCCCCGTTGGCAAACAGAGAGAGCTGGCCGTCATCTTCTTCATTGCCTGCCTCCAGAGCATTTGTCTCATCCGGCAGGCAGATCGCGTTCAACGAACAACCCGGACATTTCGGCGAGTCCACCAGCGGGGCGGGAATAACTCTAAGCTGTGCAGTTTTCCAGGCGCCCGCCACGGCAGCTTCCGCTTCGCGGATCAGATCGTCGGTGATCGGCACACGAACCCGTTGATTAGTGGCGCGGTAATACACGATGCCTTCGTCGCAGCGATACCCGCCTTCACGAAGAATCAGCGCCTGCAGGACGATCTGTACGCGGTCAGCAGGCCACAACCCCGGCCCGTCATCCGTTTCCGCCGGGCGCCCACGCTTGTAGTCAATCGGACGGGCTTGGCCATCCTCGATTTGCACGACATCTATTTTGGCGATGACGCGAAGCCGCTCACTCGACAGTGTGATGGCTTGCGTCTTCAGATCCTCGGGCGCTTCCTCGGCGGGAGGGAGGTCGCCACCCTCTTTATCGACCCGCTGATGTTGAACGGAGCCTTCAACGGTATCCGCGGATTCGCGAAAGACGCCCTCCACCCATTCGTAGAAGAACAGGCGTGGACAATAGACGTACTCGTTGACCATACGCGCCGGGAGATAATCTGGCAGGTCGTCTTGGCGGGGGAACTCCAAGGGTTGGGTAGCCATAATCCTCAAACAACAATGCAGGGAGCGTCCACGCGGGAATAGGGTTTTCCGAGAGCGGTAATGACGCGCTCGCCACGTCCTTCAGCAGGTCCCAGCAGCACGAACAGCACCTGATCATCGTGGTGATGAATGATACCGGCGAGATCGGCGCGGAGCTTTACCAGGTCGGAGGAGGTTAGCTGGCATTCAAAGACGGAGAACTGAATGTGATCACCCCAGGCGCGCATGGTCTTAAATACGCGGCGAAGGCGTTTGTCGTCCGAGATGTCGTAGCAGACCAGGTAGGAGGTGCGCATATTGTCTAAAGCTCAGATCGCGCGGCAAAGACGCCGAGGCCGTAATGCCGCCCGATGCCGGCCAATACCGGTCCGGCCACAGGCCCCTTGAAGGTGACGCGCACATGAACCCTGGGCCAACGCGCCAGATGCACAGGTACCCGAATAGCTCCTGCCGCACGGCAACCGCCCCAATAAGGCGCCGCTTGAAAGGTGAAGCTCTCGATCCCACTCTCAGGGAATCCGGCTGATTCGAACGCTTGACACAATATACGGTCGGTTTTCGCGAGCGAAATGTTTCCACGAAGCGTGTTGAAGCCGTGGAGAACCATCGGCGTCGCGCTCTCCCACACCGTAGCTGAACGGGCATAGAAAGGCAACACTTTGTTAGGATCCCTCACCGGCACGAGAATAGCGCACGAAGCGCCGCTATCACTCGTCAGCGTCCATCCGGGGAGCTTGATTGCAAGGAGGTCGAGCGCCTCCCGGTCACCAAGGGAGATCGACGGTGGCTCGATGATCAACAACCGCCGAACGCTGCCGTCCGAGTGCTGGTGGCCGATCGAAGGCAACGGTACATACGAAAGCCGGTGGCCTAAGTCGTCCGCCTCATTGTGTCCAAGAACGAAGCTGTCGATCCACGACTTATCCATTTCTTCCTTCCTCAGCGCTTCACCTGCGGCGTGGCGACCCATTGCCGAAATGGTTTGTATCTGATCCCAGCGTGAGGCGAACGGACTGCCGTCCGGCTGCTCAAGTTCAAAAGCAATAAATCGGCGAGCAGGTGCCAGCGCCTGGTTGTGATACGCCGCGCGCCCGAATCGTGTGGGCCGGGTGTAGGGATTTACTCCCGCCATGGTGATTCGATGGGTGAACGCGTCGTGACAGGCGCCCAAGTGATCGAGCAAACCCGCTTGCGGCACCGGGAGCTCCGTTTCTCCGGCGGCATCCGGAAGTAAGTGGTCAAGGAGCGGCGGGCGTGCGCTGGCGTCGGAAAGCTCCACGCAAGCCATCGCGAAATCCACTCCCCAGCCGAGTGTACGCAATCTTGCAGCGATTTCGTCCAAGGCATCTACTCGTTCACGCATACCTGGCTCCTCGGGAAGCCTCCACCGGTACACAACATCCGGTTTTCCCGGAGCGTGATCCACGAGTCTGTGTGGGCGTACGACTTTTGACGTCTTGGTGCTCTTCCGCTCGCTGTCCAAGCTGTTGTTCGGCACAAATAGGGTATATTCTTTACCCTTGTGACGCGGTCTTGCGAGAATTTCGGGAGGATCGAGGCGCTCAAGCCATTCGAGAGCGCCCTTATGCGGCAGGCCAAACTCCCTCCGCGCCGCGCCGGTCTTCGTTCCCGCCACCAAGGCCTGAAACAGGCGAGCCGGGGAGGGAGGCCAATCGTTGCCGTGATATCGGTCCGTAAGGAAGCGAACGGTCAGTTGTAGCTGTAACGCCATCAGGCGTCCTCCTTCGCTTTGCTAGCCTGTTTGACCAGGTCCCTCGCCGCCTTCACGTCAAAGGAAACGACCTGATTCTCTCCAACCTTAAACTGTTCCGAAGCCGCCGAACAAAACGATTCAATCGCATCAAACTCGACGTTCCAGTCCTCAGTGCGGCCATCACGGTAGATCAACCGACGCTCAAGCGGCTTGCTGGCTCTGACTAGTAGGCAACCTTGACGCAGGAAGAGATCGACTGGAGCAAATGCCACGATAAGGCACAGACTGAAAATGTATCGGCGAAGATTTCGGCATTCTTCACCTGAGGGTGCCCCTAGGCACCGCAACGCCGTGAGGTTCACGATCGTCGTCCGAACGATGTCTCCACGAACGATCACTCCGCCGCATGTTCTGCCCGAAGGGGCATCCAGAAAGCCGGCTTTGCTTAGCGGCTTTTTCTGCTTGTCTGCGTCCGCGAGCAGCAGAGTTTCGACCTCGTCATTTGTGAGCGCCGAAAAGTACTGGGCAGCTCGCGAAAGCTTGACCACACGAAACGCTCGGATCGTGGAATCGACAAGGCGCGGCAGCTTCACCTGAGAGGATCGTGAGTCCCAGGCTCCAAAGACTAAGCTTGTAGGCGCAACCTTGGCGAGACTGACCGCGTTTCCCGCATCATATTCGAGGAAGGCTTTCTGAAGGTCTGCGGCCAGCTTCGTGGACCGAATCAATGCGTCGGCTCCCCGGTGACCTAAATCCAGGAGGTTCACGATCCGACCCTCAACATTGACGCTGATCTGGGGGACGAGCGCCCGATACTTCTCCTGTTTGAACAACACTTCCAGCCGGTTTGCTTGCGATCCAACGGAGTCGAGCAGGCATACCGTGTTTTCCCCCTCGCCGTCGATTATGTAGCTCGAAGGATCTTTTCTCTTCTCCTCGGGGGGCGCGAAAGTCGGGGGGAAGATGACTTCGCCGGGCCCGGCAGCGGGCTGGAGATACTCTTTCAGCACGATCGCGCTTGGGCCGCCCTCGTTGAACCAGGTATCGTAATTTGATAACGCATCAGACATGATTGACTCCCTTTGCAGACAGAAATGTTTTGAATCCCTGGCCTCGACGGCCGAGCTGAAACTCGAACTGGTTGGACTGGAGTCCGGTCCACGGAACAGCGCACGCCGCCCGCGCCGGCGCGAGGGTCAAGGGCTGCCGCCACGTGGCGTACCGGTACCGCAATCGGGCCGCGCGCTCTGCCGGCCGAAACCCCTGTAAACCTATCACCGCCAGGACCTCGATCCATGGAAACGTAGTAGCGGCCTTCGCTTTGCCCTGGAGGTCGTTTGGCGAGTACCCGAGGTCTTGGGCGTCCCAAGCGGCCCGGAAATCCAAGCCGAAGCGCGTTGTCGTGTTTTTGCCGGCATGAAATAGCACTTCGATGGGTGCATCATAATCAAGCTGGCCGAGCAGTTCCCGAAACATGGCACGCGTCTCTTGACGAGCGCCGTGCATTTTCAAGGCGCTCTTCTTCGTGAGCGCGTCAGTTAGCCACCAATTGAGCACCAAGGAGTGGCCGCTCGCCTCCAGCTCCAGCGGTTCCAGTTTTCTGTCATACGGCTTCCCATCCAAGCTCCCAGGCGGCGTAAGGGTGAGACTCGGGGGAGGAAGGGTAGACTCTGTTCTCAACACGAAGGCGGCGTCGGTAGCCTCGAACGCTGCGAGCCCACCGGGCCTGGCCAATTCAGCAAGTTCGAACAGCCCGCAGCAGGCAAAGAACTGCCCGGGATTCGAAGGATCGAGCGGGATGCGATACTCATGCATCGGTCGGCAACTCCGGCAATTCGGACGACGCAATGGCGTCCGCCGAGCGAAGCACGGCCTCCTGGTACGCGAGCCCCCAGGCACCGTGCCGCTGCTGCAACCGTCCGAAGCGCTGAGTACATTCCAGCGCCACGCTCCGGCTCCGGCGTACAGAGTCTTTGTCGTAGGCGCGTTCTTCGAAGTGGGGCCTTGCCCAGCCGTGGTGTGAGGCGATCAGGTGCAAAGCCAGATCGCGTTCCTCTGGGGAAAAGTCCGCCGGAAGCTTGCTCTCGGCGTCCATCAAAGATCCGAACTCATGTCTGTATCCTCTGAGTTTCCAGCCCTCGACACGTTCGCTTTTTGCGACAGGCGGCGAACCGGTTAGGTTTCCGGCGGCCCATTGCCAGACGAAACGATCCTTTCCCCGATCGTGCCACTCGCCTGCCCAACGGAAGACCCGCTCGTTCATGTTCAACCGTCGCGCGAGGTCCGCCGCAACATAGCCCACGCGTTGCAAATGAGTTTCGAGGAGCAGCGAACCTTGCGCCTGCTGCTTGCCTTTTCGAGCGGTACAATACACCCACGCTGCGACCGGCTCGCTGTCCTCCCCCTCCGTTAGTTCGATGGTAAGCCGTTTCCTGAACCCCAGAGGTTCTGTTCCATTTCTGGACTTCTTGCGGTCTCCCTGGATTTCTGACACGTCATAGTTCGAGGCAACGGTGCCATCCTTGGTCCAATCAACCATGCCATTCGGATCTAGATACCCCACTCCGGGAGGCAACACGAGAGTGCCGTAGCGCACGGAGCGTTCTTCTTTTAGCAGCTCCTCCAACGTGCCTGTGTACACGGTCGCGTCCGACCCGATCAAGATTGCGCGTGTTTCGCAATATTTGGAGTCCCGCAAGGCCTTACACAGCTCGCCCGTGTACTGCTTCAGGCGCTCGAAGGCTCGCACCGGGAAGATATCGAACATCTCCTCGATCTCCTCTTCCGTCGCGCCGTGAAGCGGATGAGTGAGATCGCCGGTCTCGTCGCGCCATGCTACATACGTCTCCGGAGGAGATGCTTCCTCCTCCCCCCGAAGCCAGGTTTCCACTTCCGGCCTGGAAGGCCAGTCGGCTGCGCGAATAGATGTCAGCGACCAAACATCGATCAACCAGGGTAATAAGGGCGCCAATTGCGGCATAGCGGACATCGCCGCTTGCGGCGGCGGCCGGTTGCGCAACACTTCGGGCGATACACTCCCACCTAGTGTTCGCAGATAATCTACTGTGGCCTTGAGCCGGACGCCCGTTTCGCCCTGAATTTGCTCATTCGTATATACCAGGAAAGCAACGCCCTCGCTATTTCCAAACCGGTTCAATCGGCCAAACCGCTGCAAGAGGTGGTCTGCCGTGTCCAGATCGGTAATTAGACGATCTGCCGAAAGATCAACGCCTACCTCTCCCGCCGAAGTCGCAACCAGCCAGCACGGCGGGGATTCTGGCATGGGCGCATCATCCGACAAGAACCGCTTCACGACATCGTTGTTCAGTAGCTCGTCCCGCTCCTTGCCTCTTTGCACTCCGGTGATCAAGGGGACCCGCACTTTGTGTTGCTTCTCAATCGCGGCACCGAGTTTCCGCGCGTCCTTTGGAGACCGGACAAAGATAATCGTTCGCCGGTCTGGTCGAAGGGCCAATTCAGAAATAGCATCGTCCGGCTTATCGACTGGATCGACGATATGAAGTTGCTTGACCGCGCGGAATCGTTTGGCAAAAGTCGAATTAGAGGCAACCAAATCATTGTCCAGGTTCGTCGGAAATGCATCGACCCCGCGTTCTCGTTGCGTCGCCGAAAGCAGGATCGCCCGCATTCCCGATTGGCGCGCGACGGCGCAAATCAGTTGGGCAAACGCGGGAGTCAGATGGGCTTCATCGTTGACGATCAAGACATCCATACCGAGAAGGCCGGCATGCTGAGAACGCGACCAGCGGCCATCCCCGTACCCCGAGAACAGCAGCCGGCTCCCTATCATGTCTACGGTTCCAATCACGATGGCGGCCCTTGATGGATCCTTGCTCCACTCACGGTTGTCCTCCCGCTCTCCACGCAGAGTGCTTACTGCCAGAGGGCTCGTCTCGGTCGGTCCACACAAACCAGTGAGCGCATCTCGAAGCCCAGTCAACTGAGCATTGTTTTCAAGCCCGATAGCCAGACGCTCCGCCTCGGCAGTAGCTTGGTCTACGACAACGCGACGGTCTACGACCCAGACCATCCGCCGCGGCAAGTCTACCATTCCATGTCGAACCTGCTCCGCCAGCGCTAGTAGCCAAACGGTCATCACCGAAGTCTTACCGGCGCCGGTAGGTAAATCGATCCGGGTAGGGATTTCGCCGCCCAAGAACTTCTGAAACAGTTCCCTTTGCCAAAAAAAAGGATCGAACCCTGAAATTGTGCGGAAGTCTTGGCTAAAACTACTCATGAGTACCTGATTGGCGGCGGAATGAGCCCTTAAAGTATATCTAAACGTGAGGTGGATGTCCCACGAAAGGAGTTAAGCTCCTCACTTTTGCACCGAGGCGTGCACAGGTTTTGGCGCGCTGCCCCCGCAATCGCCTCCGACTTTACGACAGTGCGACCAAGAGTTTAATCCTTGGGACTGAGAACAGACAAGCCTTCGCGCATGGCCACTTCGCCCAACGTCACATCCGCGGCCACGACGGTATCGCCAAGACCTTGGTCGCGCACGTCCAGGGCGACTCCCAATTGCAACGCGTCAAGCGACCGCAGGCGATATACGAAGCCATGCCGGGCAATAAGATCCTCAGCGCGCCGGTAATCAAACACAGAGATCGCAAAGACCTCTATGGCGCCGGCTGAAACGGTCTGCCACACTCCCGGCTTCCACCTCGCTCAGTATGCCACTCCCTACTCTCCCACAATCATGGAACAAATCTCGATTACTGTCAGGTATGAGAGGGTGATCCGCCCTCCCGCCTTGCGAAAGATCGCTTCAACCGCGGCAGATTCCTCTTCCGGGTGGCACCGCTTGGCAAGCGCACTTGAGTCGAAGAATCACGTCACCAACTAAAACCGCTCCTCACGTTCTGCATTGACCGCCGCAGCCCCAGAACTTGGATCTTTCGCAGTGACTTTGTGAATTTCATCGAGGGTAGGGATGCGGCTCATGGCCGCAACCTCCGCTCTAACCGCGATGAGATAGTCCGAGTCCGGGTGACTGCGCTCAGGGACCGTGCGAACCTCACTGATCACGACCGTCACGTGTTGGTGCTCTTCCAGAGGCACCGGTTCCAATGGCCTGAGCAGGCCATTTTCATAGACGGCTTCGACTTGTTTAGTCATAGCTCCCCCAATTTTACGCATGTTTCACACTCGAATTATTTACGTTCATGCACGGCCTAAGAATTGTCTTCTCGGCGTGATCGTTGACGACTCCGCCTGTCTGCGTTCAGGTGGTAGACGATGGACTGGCCGATAGCCCTAAAAGCCGCGTTTATCGAGTGCCTTTGAAATGTCTTCGGGGAGCGGACTGCGGGAATGCGAATCGGACACCAAGGCCGCACAACCCAATGCACCAATGCCCTCAACCTCTTGCATATTCACGCAGCGGTTTTATCCGCGTTCATCCGTGTTAATCTGCGGCCAAATGCCTTCTTCGACCGCCGCCGCGGCCCACCTCACGAGGTCGAGAATTTTCCCACTGCGAAACGAACTCCTGAATGAGTCGCCTACAACGTTCAATCCAAAGCACGTCATAAAGTATCCTATTAAAACAATGCAACCCTCCTACCCCCGCAGAAGCTTCCTAACGGCGGGCGCTGCCTCGGCCGCCTGGTTAGCGCTCAGGCCGGTGTTCGGAGAGACCCAGGATCTCGCCGGCTTGAGCCTCAAGAACGCCTCCGAGCTGCTGCGGAAGAAGGCGGCGTCCCCGGTTGACCTCACCAAAGCCTGTCTGGCGCGCATCGAAAAATATAACCCATCGCTCAACGCGTTCATTACCGTTACCGCCGAACAGGCCCTCGCCAGCGCGCGTGAAATGGAGGCGGAACTGCAGCGCGGCAAATTGCGCGGTCCGCTCCACGGCATTCCGATCGCCCTGAAAGACAATATCGATACGGCTGGGGTTCGAACCACTGCCGCGAGTGAATTGTTCAAGGACCGGGTTCCCACTGAAGATGCCGAAGTCGTGCGGAGGCTGAAGGCCGCCGGAGCCATCATTCTGGGTAAACTCAACCTGCACGAATTTGCCTTCGGCATCACCTCCGCCGTTTCCTATTTCCAGCCGGTGCATAATCCGTGGGCGCTGGATCGAGTACCGGGTGGCTCCTCCGGCGGATCGGCCGTGGCTACTGCGGCCGACATGTGTTTCTGCGCCTTGGGAACGGACACGGGCGGATCGATCCGCATTCCCGCGTCATTTTGCGGGGTCGTCGGTCTGAAGCCCACTTATGGACGGGTGAGTAATGGCGGAGTCATACCGCTGTCCTGGACGCTGGACCACGTCGGCCCGCTTTCCAAAACCGTGGAAGACGCCGCGCTCCTGTTGAACGCGATGGCGGGCTACGATGAGGCGGAACCCACCTCGGCGGATACGCCGGCTTCAGACTATGTGCGCGCGCTGAAAATGCCCACGGAAAAGCTTCGCCTGGGGATTCCACGGACGCCGTTTTTCGAAAGTCTCGATCCGGAAGTGCAGAAGGCAATCGATTCCGCCATGGATGTTCTTAAGAAACTCACGGCGTCCATGGCGGACGTCCAGCTTCCTCAATACAGCTTTCCATACACAGCGATTCTGGGTAACGAAGAATACGCCTACCACGCAAAGTGGTTCAAAGAGTCTCCTGAAAAATATCAGCCCGCCACTCGCGCCGCGCTTCAGAGGAACGCCGAAGGAAAGGCCGAGCCGTATGTACTGGCAAGCCGGGGAATCGACATGGTTCGGCGGGACATCAAGAAGTTTTTTGCAAACGTCGACCTCCTCATTACGCCGACCATGCCCAACCCGCCCGGCACGATTGCCGAGAATGCCACGCGGGCGACAGGAAGCACGCGCAACACGGCCCCGTTTGACGTGTACGGATTGCCCACCATCTCGATGCCTTGCGGCTTTACGAGCTCGGGGCTTCCGATCGGCTTGCAGATCAGTGGCGCGCCGTTTGCCGAGACCACGGTCATCGCGCTGGCCCATGCCTATGAGCAGGCAACGGACTGGCACAACCGTCGTCCGAACTTGAAGTCGATCTGATTTGACCCAGCCGCCATGGAGGTGTTATAAGGTGTGTATTCGTTTTGCCCTGAGTCGGGCATCCTTGTCCACGTTGGACGAAATCAGAGTTCGTAGGTTCTGGCCAAGGAGATCGGGATGAAAAGCGCAAAGGGTGCGGCTCGCACCACCAAACGAAACCAGAAGCAGCGTGCGCCGCACTCCGTTTTGCGCTTGTTCCTAAGAAGACTATCGGTGATTGCGTTCGTGGCGGCTGTATTCTGCGCAGCCACCGCAGCGCACGCGCAAGGCCGTAGGGGACCAGCCGCCGCAGCAGCAGCGCCCGCGCCGCCCGAGGAAGGCATCCCAGTAACCGATCCATTGGTGATCTCCAAGTGCGGGACGTGCCACGCGCGGGACGCCAAGGGGAACATGGGGCGCATCTCCTTTGAGCGCGCAACCCCGGAAGGTTGGGAAGAAGCGATCAAGCGCATGGTGCGATTGAACGGGTTGCGGATCACGCCGGAAGAAGCGCGGTCGATCGTCAAGTATCTGAGCACCTATCACGGATTAGCGCCGGAAGAAGCCAAATCGGTGATGTATCTGCCGGAGCACCGGATGATCGACGAGACCAACATCCCGGATGACACGGTGAAGGGCGCTTGTGCGCAGTGCCACGCGTTTGGGCGGGCGATGTCGTGGCGCAGGTCGAAGGAAGATTGGAAGCTGCTCACGAACATGCACGTCGCGCTGTATGCGACTGCCGATCAAGCATTCCGCCGGGGACTGAATACCGGGAGCGGAGGGAACGCGCCACCGATCGCGGCTGCTTCCGCCACACCGCCGTCGCTGCCGGTGGACGCGGCGGTGGACTTTCTGGGCAAGTCGGCTCCGCTGCACACTCCGGAATGGGCGGCGTGGAGAGCGCGGATGCGAGCTCCGAAGATGGCCGGGCGATGGCTGGTCTCGGCGGAAATTCCTGGCAAGGGAAAGTACGTCGGCGAGATGCAAGTGGAGCCGGGCGCGGCCGAGGATGAATTCACGACGCGCGTGACGCTGACATCGGTGAAGGACGGCTCGAAGCTGGTGCGCTCGGGCAGCGGGTTAGTGTATGCGGGATATTCCTGGCGGGGACGATCGAAGGGGTCGAGCACGCCAGGTGCTTCGCCGGACGATCTGCAGAAGGACATGCGGGAGGCGATGTGGATCGCGCCGGATCAGAGCTGGGCGGAAGGGCGTTGGTTCTGGGGCGAGTATGAAGAGTTCGGCTTCGATGTGAAGCTGGAGCGGGCCTCGACCGAGCCGACGCTGATCAGCCTTGACAAGGCTTCGCTGAAGACGGGAACGCAGAACAACCGGGTGCGGTTGCTGGGGGATGCCTTTCCGGCTCAGGTGGTGCCGGGCGATTTGGAGTTCGGCTCGGGCGTTACAGTGAAGCGCATTGTTTCACACACGCCTGGGGAGATCGTGGCGGAAGTGGATGTCGCCAGCACAGCGGTGCTGGGTAAGCGCGATGTCTCGATGCGGCGCAGCGTGTTGCAAGGAGCGATCGCGGTCTACGACAAGGTGGACTATATCAAGGTGACGCCGGAATCAGCGCTGGCTCACTTGGGCAGCGATGTGCATCCGAAGGGCTACCAGCAGTTCGAAGCGATAGGATATCAGCGGGGCGAGGATGGCAAGTTGCACACAGCGGACGACGTGGAATTGGGGCCGGTGGATGTGACCTGGTCGGTGGAGGAATTCCTGGCGGTGTACGGGGACGACGACAAGGATTTCGTGGGGACATTGAGTCCGACGGGATTGTTCACGCCGGCGCTGGATGGGCCGAATCCGAAGCGGAAGTTCAGCCGCAACAACTACGGGGACATCTGGGTGGTGGCGACGGCCAAGAACGAGAAGGAGAAGGACGGCAAACCGATGATCGGGAAATCGTATCTGGTGGTGACGGTGCCAACCTATATTAAGTGGGATCAACCTGAGGTGGAAAAGTAACATGAAACACTTGCGACCATTAAACCGGAAGGCGCGCCGCATTGACGCCAATGTAGTGTCGGCTAAAGAGGATGTCATGGCGCTCCAGGGTCCGCCCGCGCAAGGGCCAGCGCGGCCCCACGTGCCGATGGGCTGCTCCTTGGCGTTCTCGCCCGGCTGGGAAGTGGATTCCGCCGGAGGAACGGCCGGGCTCTGCCAGCCGGTGGAGCGCGACATCTACGACTGCTATGTCACCTGCTTCTGGCCGGCGCAGGTGCCGGATCATCTTAATAATTATCCGGACTGGGCGAGCAAGTGCGCAGTTGCCACCAAGGACTGGCGCAATCTGGATTTGGTTTTCCCATAACTAAGGACGAATTTATGAGATCCATTCTTTTCGCGACCGCTCTGCTATCCGCTGCTTTTACCAACGGAGCCACTCTGTTCTTTGGAGCCTACCCGGACGCCGTCCTGGTGTTCGACGAAGCCAAGGGTCAAGTGGTGGACCGGATTCCCTTGACCACCGGTTTGCCCACCAGCATGCGGCTCTCGCACGACCGGAAGAAGATCTTCGTCACCACTAACGATCATAGCGGCGTGGAAGTCATCGACGTGGCTTCCCGCAAGGTGATTAACCATTTCGTGCTCAACACGGGGACCAAGCGCTATCGCTTCAACGGCGGCGTTCCTGATCCGGACGACAAGCTCCTTTATACGCTGACCACGGAAATGGACAAACAGGTGGACCGTTATGAAATCGGTAAGCCGAAATACACCGTGATCGACCTGGTTCAGCAAAAGATTGCCCGGACCGTGGATGTTCCGGATGGCGACAACGAAACCGGCGGCCGCGGCGGCAGTGGGTTTGAAGTGTCTCCCGATGGCAAGTATCTTTATCAGTTTGGAGCCAAGATCGAGATTCTGAATACTGCTGACTTTAAGGTGGTCGATACTATCGACTTGGCTAAGCCGGATCTACCTGGAATGGAGCAGGTCGGCTTCGGGGGGCTTCTGGATACGATCCGCGAGCCCAACCGGCGGGTGTCGCTGTTTAGCTCCACTGATCCCGTGGTGCACAACCGGGTATTTGGAATTGCCCGTTTCGACCTGGGTACCAGGCAGTTTGATTTCACCCCCATCGGCCCGTCGCCTGCGGGAATGACTGGTTTGCAGATCACCCCGGATCGCAAGGATGCATACACGGTGGTTTCGAGCGGCCAGCATGGAAACAAGCGCTGCGAATTCTGGCATTTCGATCTTGCTTCCAACAAGATTGCGCAGACGGCTGAGGTTGCGTGCCGGTCGCGCTTCACCTTCGGCATGTCCGGCGATGGGAAGAAGCTGTATTTCTACGGCGCAGGGTTCGAGATCGAAGTCTACGACGCCGCTACGCTGAAGTACGAGAAGACCTGGGATCTGAACAACGACGTCACCGGCGCGGGGATGATCGTAATGGAATAGCGGCCGGAATCTGATAAGTTATTTAGATGATGCCCGTATCCGCCTCGGAAAAATCTCCTTTCGAGGGCGTGCCGCTGTCAGCGGTACAAAACTACTGGAACGATCGGCCGTGCAATATCCGCCACTCGACCAAGGCGATTGGAACGGAGGAATATTTTCACGAGGTAGAGTGGCGAAAATACCACGTCGAGTCCCATATTCCCGAATTCGCAGATTTTGAAAAGTGGCGCGGCAAGAAAGTATTGGAAATCGGTTGCGGCATCGGCACGGACACGATCAATTTCGCCCGGTATGGCGCGCAAGTAACGGCTGTCGACCTATCGGAGGCCTCTCTGGCCGTCGCGCGCAAACGGGCCGAAATCTTCGGTTTCCAGGATCGTATTCAATTCATCCAGGCGGATGCTGAACACCTGACCGACTACGTGCCCGTGGAGCCGTACGATCTCATTTATTCCTTCGGTGTGATTCATCACACTCCACACCCGGAACAGGTCACCGGCCAGATCCGGCGCTATCTTAAGCCGGGTACCACGGTGAAAATCATGGTGTACAACCGCTGGTCGTGGAAAGTCCTATGGATTTTGTGCGGCTACGGAAAAGGAAAGTTCTGGCGTCTGAACCAGCTCATCGCGGAGAACTCCGAAGCGCAAACCGGATGCCCGGTTACCTACGTCTATTCGCGAGGTGAGGGCAGGCAGTGGCTCGAATCCCACGGCTTGCGTGTAACGGAGACCCGTGTGGATCATATTTTTCCATACCGGATTGCCGATTACGTGCAATATCGTTATGTAAAGGTCTGGTACTTCCGGTGGATGCCGCAGCGCCTGTTTCGCGCGCTGGAGAGGTTCGCCGGTTGGCATTTGTGCCTGACCGCGGTGCCCGATCCGAAGTCGGCGCTTCCCTCGTGACGCCCTATCTATCGATCGTGGTGACCGCCCGCAACGACGACCATGGGGGCGACCTTCTCGGGCGGATGCAGACCTTCCTCAATAGCCTGCTGAGCCAGTGCCGCCGGCACGAGCTTTCCGCGGAGCTGATCATCGTCGAGTGGAATCCTCCCCCGGATCGCCCGCCCCTTGCTGAAGCGCTCGATTGGCCGGACGACGGAAATTTCTGCCAGGTTCGAATCATTGAGGTAGACTCCGGACTGCACCGGAAGTTTGCTCATTCGGCGGAACTGCCTCTATACCAGATGATCGCCAAGAACGCCGGCATCCGGCGCGCGCGAGGCGAGTTCGTCCTGGCCACCAACATCGACATCCTGTTTTCAGACGAATTGATGCGATTTATTTCCGGGCGCAATCTCAGGCCTGGAAAGATGTATCGCATCGATCGGCATGACGTGATGTCCAACGTTCCCCTGAACGCGTCCGTGGACGAGCAGCTCGCCTACTGCCGTTCTCATCTGATTCGGGTTAATGCCCGTGAGGGAACGTTTCGTCTGGGGAAAGATGGCGCGAGGGTCTTGGAAAAGCACGACATCGTAAAACCGAATAGCGGTTTAAACCTCGGCAGCGGTTGGTTCCCTCCCGAGAAGCAGGGGGACGAGATTTTTCGCTGGGTGACCAATGACGCGGAGGTCATCGTGGAACCGTCGGATGATGCCGGCCGTGTCATCTTGATCGAGATCGAACCGGGACCGGGTGTAGGTCACGAGACATTTCTTCTCGAAGTGCGGGACCAGGATGGAACACCGTTCTCCGCGTCCGTGGACGAGCGGAGCCTCCTTAGTTTCCCCGTGCCGGATTCGAATGGTGGCGCGGTCCATTTCAGGCTCCATACCTCGGTGGGCGGATCAAGGATCGCCTCCGACCCCAGAGAACTTAATTTTCGCGTATTTCGGTGCGAAGTGTCCGTAAAAGCCACGGAATATGGTCTCAAAGTTCCCAGGAAATCATTCGGCCTGGTTTCGCGTCTCATGGGCCGGGTTAGCGGGCCTCCAGCAGAGAGCATAAATCGTCATCGATTGGTTCCGACGGGAGGCTATTCGCTTTGGGGGGACGGGTGGTACGGGGTCGAATCCGCCAATGGAGAGAGCTTTCGCTGGATGAAGCACCGGGGGGCCATCGCTCTATTTCGTCCGCCGGGTGCGGGCAATTCTGCGTCCCTTCTCGTCGAAGCGGGTCCTGCCTTGGGGTTTGGCAGGTTCCAACTGGACGTCCGGGACCAGTGGGGTTCGCTGCTGGCGACCGGAAAGGTGAAGCGGCGCGGCAGCGTGGCGGTCCCGTTGCATGACGGTGACGGGGCTCAGGTCATCGTCTTATCGGTGCAGGGCGGAGGGGAGCCTGAAACGGTTGCTGGAGATTCCCGAACCCTGGCCGTCCGCTTGTTCCGATGCGATTGGACGGGGACCGACAACGTATTGAGCGTAGCCCGTGTTCCCATCGAGGTCGGCTTTCCCGGTTCGGGAGTTTGGTGTGGCCAGGGCTTCGACCGAATTGGCGGGGACGGCCACCAAAGCTCAGCCAGCTTCACTGAGGCAGAGCTTGTGGTCCGCGTTCCCGACGGCGGCAACCATACCCTGACTATCGAGGCACGTCTCGGTCCGGACGCACAACCCGATCCATGTGATCTCGTGGTGGAGGATACGAGCGGCCGCAGGTTGTGCTCGGCGAGAATCATGGAAAAGCAGGAGCTGCGCGTTCAGAATGACCTCCTGCCGGGCGATCTGTACGCGTTTCGGCTCCGCTCGAGCCAACCAGCGCTGCTCACCTCAGTCATCTGGAGCGCCGGGCCAGGCGACGACCCGATCCGGATCCCCATAAAGCGGACCGCTGGCGCGGGGGTGCATGACACAACTCCGGCTTATTTGCATACGAACGGATGCGGGGACTTTACGCTGATGGCGCGGGACCACTGGATGGACCTGCGCGGATATCCCGAGTTCGACATGTTCTCCATGAACCTGGACGCCCTATTCTGTTACGCGGCGCACCATGGGAACGTGTTCGAGGAGGTGCTCAAAGATCCCATGCGGATTTATCACATCGAACACGGGATCGGTTCCGGCTGGACTCCCGAAGGGCAGAGAAAGCTGTTCGCTCGAGTCGCGGCCAAGGGTCTTTCCTCGCTGGATTACCAGGAGGTACTGCACTGCGCGCGAATCATGAACCGCTTCGGAGCGCCCATGATCTTCAATCACACCGATTGGGGCCTGGAGCGTGAAGAGCTTAAGGAGACGACCCCGCACCTTCTCCATAAGAGAGCCCACCGGCAGGCGTGAAAGAGATGCTAAACGCAACAAGCGCAGCTCGTCTCCCGTTTAGAGAATCGTCGGAAACACTCTCTACTGGTAATGTTCCCCTTAGGAATACTATGCGCTTCCTGACTGCGCTGATTCCACCTCGATGATTCGACGCATGATCCGGAGCGTGAGTAGACATAGCGCGAAGCTTAAAAGGGCGGCTATCACGCTGACCCCGACGAATGCACCCGGCAGACCGAAAGGAGATCCCAGAACCTGGGCAGCGAAGCCCCCTGATATTTCGCCAAACAACATCGCTATGCCCAACCACACCGGCGTGAGCAGCGCCAAATGCAATTGCCACGGCTCGCGCCTTCACGCCTTGTGCAGTATGCCTGTAGCGTTCCAAACATCCCATAAGGCCGCAATCCCCGCTGGGAGGAACGCCATCGTGGCCCCTAAGATTTCTTCCGCGCCATGTGTCACCGCAATTTTAGACACCAGAACTCCCTGAGCCCCCGGCTGTAGAAAGAAGGACTGCTTTCCCGACAATGATAAACAACCAGAATTTGTCGCGCATTGTCATTGCCACCGGGGTGTGCAAAAAGAACCCAGAACGGTCAACCGATTATTACCCCCACGCGGATCGCAGTTTTAGTGCCTTCGGGACCTTGCCAGGGCCCCTCGCGTCCCGTTATGATAGCTATGTTGCAGCGCGTCATATCTCCGGGAATTCCGAGACAAGCCTGCCGTTTATTCCTCTCGATACAAGGGGTTAGAGCTCAATGAATATTTCCGTTGTCGGTCTGGGCAAACTGGGCGCGGTTCTGGCCGCGGTGCTGGCGGATCGAGGACACGAGGTGACCGGGGTGGACATCAATCCCTCCGCAGTGGATGCCCTCAACGCAGGCAGAGCGCCGGTACGCGAGCCCGGGCTAGAGGAGATGATTCGGCAAAACGCCAATCGTCTGACAGCGACCACTGACTTGGAGGCGGCGGTGCAACAGACGGACATTACCTTTGTGGTAGTTCCCACACCCTCCATACCGGATGGAACATTTTCGCTGCAGTATGTCATGGCGGCGGCGGAGCGCATTGCCCAGGCTTTACGTCAGAAATCCGAATATCACCTGGTGGTCATTTCGAGCACGGTGATTCCGGGGTCTACCGGCGGTCAGGTGATGCCCCTGATTGAGCGAATTTCCGGCAAAAAATGTGGCATGGGCTTCGGACTCTGCTACAACCCCGAGTTCATCGCCTTGGGCAGCGTGATTCACGACATGTGCAGTCCGGATATGATCCTGATCGGCGAATCCGACCCGCGCGCTGGCGAAATGCTGGAGAAACTTTACCGGGGTGTGTGCTCGAATCAACCGTCCATGGCGCGCATGAACTTCGTAAACGCGGAGCTGACGAAAATATCAGTCAACACGTACGTCACCACCAAGATCTCCTATGCGAATATGCTGGCGGAAGTCTGCGAGCAGGTGCCCGGCGCCGACTCGGGCGTCGTCTCCGCCGCGATCGGACTGGATACGCGGATCGGCAGGAAGTATCTGAAGGGCGCGTTAGGTTATGGTGGCCCTTGTTTCCCCCGCGATAATGCCGCCTTTTCGAGCTTTGCGCAACAACATCGAATCGAGGCGAGTCTGCCCAAGGCCACGGACCAGATCAACCGCCGGCAGGCCGCCCGGCTGGCGGACCGGATTCTGGAAGTGTTGCCCGAGGGAGAGTCCGCCGGGATTCTGGGCATGGCGTACAAACCGGATACCGAAGTCATTGAGGAATCCCAGGGAATTCTCGTCGCGCGACAGTTGCTGGCCGCGAAGCGCCGCGTCATTGTTTACGACCCGGCGGCTATGGAAAACGCCCGCCGGGCGCTGGTTGGCGAAATCGTGTTTGCCAACTCAATGGAGGCTTGCGCCGCGGAGGTTGCGGTGCTTGCCATCGCGACTCCGTGGGAGCAATTCAAAGCGCTTCGTCCCGCGTATCTTCGCCAGTCGCCTCCGCGTCCAGTGATTCTGGATTGGTGGCGCATCCTTAATGAGTCAGACTTCGAGCCAGTGGCGGATTACTTCGCCTGCGGCAAGGGACCAGCGGAAGCCGGCGCGGAACGCTTGATGTACACGGCAAACGGAATTTTGAGTTGAAAGAGGCCACCATGGGCGCGAGAGTTCTGGTCACCGGGGCCGGCGGTTTCATTGGGCACCACTTGGTTTCCTATCTGAAGAAGCGCGGTTACTGGGTTCGCGGCGCGGATTGGAAGAATCCCGAGTACGCCCCGACCGATGCCGACGAGTTCG
>JBEKBK010000066.1:0-22296 GCA_050015435.1 Bryobacteraceae bacterium | reverse complement strand
GGGAACCTTCGCGCGTTGAAATAATATGCCCACTCATGCTCCCACTATACCCGGATATAATTGACCCGTGGCCGAAAGAACCCGCTTGTTGACGCGGGCGGCTCGGTTACCGTGAAATTCGCTATCGAGCCCCGACCGTAAGGGAGTGGGTTTGCTTCCGGCTATGCCGGGCTAGAGAACGCTGATGCCGACCAGTCTTGAAGGGACATGCCGCGAATCCTGGTGACCGGGGGTGCCGGGTACATCGGCTCCATCACAGCTCAACATTTGCTACGACGCGGGTACGACGTTACTGTCGCCGACGATCTTTCCCGAGGCCACCGGCATAACGTCCCGCCCGGTCTCCTCCGTGTGGTCCGGCTGCAGGATACCAGCGCAATCGCGCAGTTACTCGAAGGCGTCGATGCCGTGGTTCACTTCGCGGCGTTTATCGCGGTCGGGGAATCGACCAAAGAACCGGAGTTGTACTTCGCCAACAACGTCGGCGGAACGCTCTCGCTTTTGGAGGCGATGGCGCGTGCCAGAGTTCAGAAGCTGGTGTTCTCCTCGACTGCCGCGGTGTATGGCAATCCGGAAAAGGTGCCGATCCCGGAGGACGCGCCGTTTGCTCCGGTGAGCCCGTATGGCGAGTCGAAAGCGATCATTGAGCGGATTCTCGGTGAGCTCGATCGATATCGAGGTTTGCGTAGTGTCGCCCTGCGGTATTTCAACGCCTGCGGCGCCGAACCTGCATTCGGACTCGGTGAAAATCATCTGCCTGAAACACACCTGATCCCGCTGCTCTTTCGGGCGGCGGCGACCGGCGAGCCAATCCAGATTTTCGGTAACGACTATCCCACGCCGGACGGCACTTGCGTCCGGGATTATATCCACGTTGCGGATCTCGCGGAAGCACACCTGGCGGCGCTCGAATATCTAATCGCCGGAGGAAAATCTCAGGCCTTCAACGCTGGCACGGGTCAAGGCGAGACTGTGATGGATGTGCTGCGCGCGGTTGAGGAAGTCACCGGGCGGAAGGTGCCATATACGATGTCGCCCAGGCGCGAAGGCGACCCTGCCGAGCTTGTGGCGGATTCGCGAAGGCTGCGCGAAACTCTGGGGTGGAAACCGCAACGAAGCGACCTGCGGCAGATCGTCTCCGATGCGTGGGAGTTCTTTACCGTCAGTTCGACGGCCCTGGATTGATTTGGCCGGTCGTAAATGTGCTCGGGTTCGTCTGGCCAGGGGCACCCGTTGTCATTTGACCCGTAGTCATCTGACCCGGCTGACCTGGATTTTGTTGGCCTGGGACTGGTTGACCATTGGGCCCCAGTGGGTTGCCGGCTTGTGGCATCGTCGGCATGGCCTCTTTCAGGTCAAAGATGAACTCCCACTGGTTGTACTTTTGGTGATCCTTATAGATCTTGATGCTTGGGCCCTCAAACTTGGTGGCTACACCCACCAGCATGGCATTCATCGTACCGGTGGAGTTATTATTGAAGGCCGAGGTCGGGGAAGTCTGCTGCGGAGTCCTCAGCATGTTGTTAATCGTCGAAAGGGCAGGGTTCCCTTGCGCGCCGGGATTTTGCCCTGGTTGACCCGCACCGGGTTGTCCGTACTGGCCACCGTATTGACCCGCGCCAGGTTGTCCCGCACCAGGTTGTCCCACACCAGGTTGTCCGTACTGACCACCAGGTTGGCCCAGGTTTGGTTGATTGAAGCCCGGCTGACCGACACCTGGCTGACCTACACCGGGTTGGCCCACCCCGGGCTGCGGATTTGCCGGCGGGTTCGGAATCCAGGTGCCGTCCGGTCCATATCCTCCGCTTGACGGATCGAAACCCGGCTGACCGGGGAGGATCGGCGGGGTTGCCGGAGTAACTGGCTGCGAAGGCGGATTAATCTGCTGGTTTGGCAGTTGACCCGGAAGCTGAAACGGCAACTGTCCGGACAACTGCTGCCCCGGGACCTGCTGGCCGGAGTTAAACTGACCTCCGGGATTGAGTTGAGCCGGATTAGGCTGCCCCGGATACTGTTGACCCGGAAATTGTTGCCCGGGGAATTGCTGGGTAAAGCCCGGCTGATTGGATGCAGGCTGCCCCGGCTGTCCCGGCGTTCCTCCCGCCGGCGCCACGGGCGTCAAGCTAATCGGGGGCCAATAGCGGGGATCATTCGGATCATTGGACCCGCCCGGCGCGTTGGGATCGCTGAAGGCCCCAGGCATCGCGGTGGGCGTAGACCCGCGGTCGCTCGGCCGGCGCAGAACCGCGGGATTCACTGGCGCCGGCGGAGCGTTCGGATCCGGCGGAGTGGCTGGATTCGCACCAGTGGTTGAACCGAATCCAGTGTTATTTGAACCAACCCCGGTGTTGTTCGAGCCAAACCCGGTATTGTTCGAACCGAACCCAGTGTTCGATCCAAACGTGGAGTTCGCCCCAACGCCGTTCGGACCGTTGGCGCCCGGTGCGCCCGCGCCGAATGTGCTGCTGGTCAAGCTAGGATTCGCATTCGAACTACTTCCAGCCAGCTGTCCCGAGCCAGGGGCGGGAGGCTTCACATTCTGCGAATCGATCAGGGCCCCCGTGGAGTCCGCATGAACCAGGCGCCATTCATCCTTGCCGGTCATTGGGTCGATGAAGCGATGCCGGAGAAAACGCATATTGTTCGTGCTCTCCAGGTCTTCGATCTTCGTCGGATACTGCTTGAACTGGATGTAATAGAGTTTAATTGCGCGCTTGTATTGCTCCCCCCGCTCGATCAGCAACTCTTCCTTGTCGCGTTGGCTTTCAAACGCAACTCGCGGCATCTGTTGGTACATGAGGATCGCGATTGCCGCCGCCATCATGAATACAATCAGCAGCGCAAACCCACGCTCGCCGCGCCGCCGTGTTCGATTAGAGCTGGAATACATCATGAGGGCAACTCCTCGATCAACGGCAGGGTCTGCTCCTTCTTGGTCGTGGTGTCCTCCACTACCGCCGAGTTTACACCGATGCGGATGATCTTGTACCGGTTCCGAATCAAGTCGTTTTCGCCGGCCACGAAGATATCCTCGCCATCCAGAAAAAACGCCCGCTTCGGACCGTTCCGAGGCGAGTCGGAATAGCCGTAGAACTTCAGCGGAATGGCCGCTGCGGAGGCGCCTGCGCCAGGCCCTCTCCCTTCCTTGTCCGCAGCTGTTGGCGGCTTGGTTCCCGCAACGACCGGAGGCTTCACCGGCATTTTGATCGGGTCCACCTTCGGCGGTGGCGGAGGCGGCGGCTGCCCAAACTCGAAGATGCTGCGCGAACCTCCCTCCATCGGCGTGTTCCGGAGTTTCGCCAGAAGATCCAGCTGTAAGGTTGGATCGATGCGGCTGACGTCAGTTCCCTCTTTGAGCTTCAACGACGGACGGAAGTCCTCGGTGGTCCGCGATTCGCCCCGCGCCGGTGTGCGCTGGCCAGGCATCGGTGCATCCCGCACTTGCGGAGCCTTAGTACGTGTAACCGGTGCAGCCGGTTGTGTATCGACTGGTGTCGTGACCGCGGCCGGTCGAGGCGCGGGAGCAGCCGCTTCAGGCGCCGAGGGCGACCGGTTGATGAAATACACCACGATCAGAAGCAGGACCAAGCCGCCGAGAATCGCGATTTGCTTGGGTTGCGCACCAACCTTGGTAGGGGCTATCTTCATGGACGGCCTCCGCCAGGTTCCGCCGGCGTCACAGCCGCGACATGATCGGTCTCCGCGGCGGGCGCGTCCGCGCCGTCTTCCCGGACAAAGCTCTCGAGCTTCATGCTGATCGAAAGCTGCCCTCCGTCTTTGATGGGCGCCGCGTTTAACGACTCGATGATCAGCAGCCGCGGGGACCGGTCGATTTCATGCACAAAGTGCAGGAGATCGATATACGTGCCCTCATAGTTGGCGCTGATGGTCAGCATGCTTAGCGTGTCCGAGCCTTCCACCGGCTCGAGGGTCAAAGCTTGTTCTTTCGGCTTGATTTTCGATTGGTTCGCAACGCTTTCGAGTTCCGAGAACAGGTCCGAAGTATGGCTGCGGAGCGGCAGGAAATACTCGCCCAGAAACTGATCGCCCTGGGTTCGCCCCTTCTCGACTTCGGCCGCGTGTTGCCGCGTCCGCTCGAGCACCACCTGCCGGGATTGGATTTGCGACTGGAGACTTGCCAGTTGATGCTCCAGCTCCTCCGCTGAACCACCCGGAGGAAACAGCATCAACCCCGCGGCGATCAGATTCGCCGCTAACAACATGCCCAAAACCGCCCTCAGGACCATGGTCGGGTCTCGCCATCGGTTGAATGCGGCCCCAGGGCCCGTCGCGCTAGAGCTTCTGAGCATAATTTACGGTCACCCGATAACGGTAGAGCGGTTCGTTTTGCGAAGGCGGCAGCGAGCTGTGCCCTTCGATGGCCCCGAACAGCGGCGATTTCTCCAGGCGCTTGAAGAATTCAATCACCGGCCCGGGATCCTTCGAGCCCACCGTCATATCCAGCAGCACTTCGTTCCGCGAATTAATCTGCGGCAGACGAACCTGGATGATGCGCACGTTCTCCGGCATCACGCTTTCCAGATCCGAGAAAATTTTGGTCCAACTGATCGATTTGCGTTCGACCAGCGCGTTCAGCAGCAGACTTCGCTGCAACACCTCCGCGTTGGCCGGCTGCCGCAGAATCCCGTCCAACTTGGCCTGTTCGGCGGTCATGTTTCGCAGTTGCGTGCTCAACCGGTCGACTGAGACCCGGGTCTCCTTCATCCGGCTTCGTTCCGATACGATCAGGAACAACAGAACGCCTAAAAGTCCCGCCAGGATGACCGCGCAAGCGGTGGACGCGAGCAGCATCGGGCGGTCGCGGCGGAAGGGTTCGCTCGAAAGATTGACCGGTATCCGCATCTCAGCCCGCCACCTCTTCCATATATCCTAGTAAGCCCGCGTTGCATGCATCGAGCTGCCCGAAACGGCTGCGAAGCACGTCGACCTCGCATTCCATGTTCTCCAGAGCCCCGGGCGGAAATCCGCTCAGGATCAGCTTGCGGGCCGGCGAACTGAGCTCGTCCTCGACGTACGCAAAGGTCGGATGCAGCACCGACAGCATTTCCGATTCGCTCGCATCCTCGAGCGTGACGCACCGGAACAGCTTGATGGTATTTCCCGCCAGCACGGTCACCGTGAGCACATGATCCGCGAGCTTGGCCAGCACCGCCACTCCGTCGCCGTGATACAGATTCAGCGCCGCCAGCGTCGAAGTGGTGATCACTCCAGGATGGAATCCGGCGCTACGGAACAGGGCTTCGTAGCGGGCGATCACTTCGAGAGCCACGGTAACGGCCACGACTTCGATTTTCTTGGCCGCGCCGTTTCCGGTAGTCGGCTGCACGTAGTACGTCACGGCCGCGGAATCGATATCGAACGGGACAGTCTTCTTGACCCGAAACCGCACCAGGGACAGTTGCTCGTCGGGGACGGAAGGAAACGAGTCGAAATCGAGCACGGTCACGCGCGCGGCGTAGTCGGGCAGAATCACGGCCGCCGGGCGGCGCTTTTTCGAGGATCCATTGGCCGGCGCGACATGCTGCACGGCCGCGAGGATCAGATCCGACCGCAGGAGGTTGTCCTCGACGGGGGACGGTATCAGGACTCCCCGGTCGAGCGGCTGGAATCCACTCTGCCCCGCGTGGGCAAACGCGATGCCCTCGCTCGAAAGCTCGAACAGATGGCTCGGAGGAGGGTCCTTCACGAACCGCGTGATTTGATTCCAAATGGACATTCTGCCGGGCTATCCCTCGATGAACGTGACCTTGTTGATTTCCTTAAGAGTGGTGATTCCGGTCCGCGCCTTTTCGAGCGCCGACTCGCGGAGAAACGTCATCCCTTCGTCGCGCGCCATCCGCCGGATCTCCGAAGTAGGGCGCTTGTTGAGAATCAGTTCGCGGATTTGCTCGCTCAGGTCGAGCAGCTCATGGATCGCGCTTCGTCCCCGGAAGCCGGTGCCGCCGCACTCGAAACATCCGGCGCCCTCATAGAACGTGATGTCCCGCCATTCCTGTGGCTTGAGGCCGCTTTGCGTCAAGTACTCTTCCGGATACGTTACCGGGTGCTTGCAATGCGGACAAATCACGCGGACCAGCCGCTGCGCGAGAATGCAGTTCAGCGCCGAAACGAAATTGTACGGTTCGACGCCCATGTTCAAGAAGCGTCCGAGCACGTCGAGAACATTGTTGGCGTGGACCGTGGTGAACACCAGGTGACCGGTCAACGCCGCGTTGATGGCGATCTGAGCCGTTTCCTGATCGCGGATTTCGCCGACCATGATCTTATCGGGATCGTGGCGCAGGATGGAACGCAACCCGCGAGCGAAGGTCAAGCCCTTCTTCTCATTCACCGGGATCTGCGTGATGCCCTTGATCTGATATTCCACCGGGTCTTCAATGGTGATGATCTTGTCTTCGTCGTTCTTGATTTCGCTCAAGCCGGCATACAGCGTCGTCGTCTTGCCGGAACCGGTTGGTCCGGTCACCAGCACCATGCCGTACGGTTCCTTGATGTAGCGGCGGAATTTCACCAGATCGCTTTCCGCGAAACCGACTACATCGAGCGAAAGCTTGGCGAATTTCTCGCTCATCGACTCTTTGTCGAGCACGCGGAGCACGGAGTCTTCGCCGTGAATCGTGGGCATGATCGAAACGCGGAAGTCAATCAGTCTGCCCTTATAGCGCACGCGAAAACGGCCGTCCTGCGGAACGCGCCGCTCGGCGATATCCAGCTCACTCATGACTTTGATGCGCGAGATGATGGTCGAATGCCAGTCCTTCGAAATCGGAGGCATGGCATAATGCAGTACGCCGTCAATACGGTACTTGATGGCCACTTCCTGGTCGCGGGTTTCGATGTGGATATCGCTCGCGCGCCGCTCGAGGGCATTGAAGATGGTGGTGTCCACCAGTTTGATGACCGGCGCGATATCCGAATCCGCCGCGCTGAGCTTGTCGATTGAAAGCGTTTCCTCGGAATTCTCTTCCTCGCCGACGACATCGAGAGTGAACCCCTCGGTCACTTCCTCGAGCACGCGCTGAGATTGTTCGGTCTTCTTGAGCAGATCCGAAATCTGCGAGTGAGTCGCGACCTTGACCCGTAACTTCTTGCTGAGCAGCACCGCCAGTTCGTCGATCAGGTTGAGGTTGCGCGGATCCGCCAGTGCGATTTCGAGCGTGCCGTTATGTTCTTGTATCGGGACGAAGTGGTAACGGAACATCAGGTCGACCGGGATCGAATGAAACAGGTCGTGATCGATGCGGACTTCTTTCAGGTCGACAAATTCGTGATAGTAACGCTTGGCCACCTCGCGGGCGCGCGTGGCTTCCTGCGTCAGGTCCATCGGAATGATGCGTTCAATCGTCGCCATAGAATCACCTTAAGCCCGAATCGAATCGGCCAGCGAGAAGATGGGCAGGTACAGGGAAATCAACACGAACCCCACGAAAATGCCCATGAAAATCATAATGATCGGTTCGATGAGACTGAGCGCGGCGGTGGTCCGCGTCGAGACGTCTTCCTCGTAAAATTCCGCCACGCTGCCGAGCATCGCCGGCAGAGCTCCGGTCGACTCGCCCACTTCGATCATGTCAATGGACAGCGCCGGGAAAATCTTGGTCTGGCGCAGGGATTGCGAGAGCGACTGGCCTTCCCGCACCAGCTTTACCGCACTGTGCAACACTTTCTTCAAGACCTGGGTACCGAGTGAATCGGCCGCGGTATCGAGCGCCTGTAACAGTGGAATACCGCCAATGAGCAGCGTGCTCATCACTCGCGAGAACTGCGCCACCTGGTACTTCAGCCAGACCTCGCCCGCTATCGGCACCTTCAGCAGTATCCGATCGATGGTCTCGCTCCCAGACGGGGTGCGCGACCAGTAGCGAAACCCGAACACCGCCACGACGAGCACGCCTAGCGCCAGCAACACGTAACTCCGGGCGGTAGTACCGATGGCGATCAGGACTTGGGTGGGCATCGGCAATTGCGCCTGCATGCTCCTATACAGCTCTGCGAAATTCGGCACCACGAACGTGATCAGGAACACGATCAGGCACATTACCAGGCATACCAGCACGCACGGATACAACAGCGACACCAGCAGCTTCTTGCGAACCGAAAGCGCCAGCTTCTGATACGTGATGAAGCGTTCAATCACTTCCGCCAGGGAACCGCTGCGCTCGCCCGCTAGCACGGTTGTGACGTAGATCGCGGGAAAAGCTCCCTGGCGCGCAAATGCGTCCGAAAGCAGCGCGCCGTTGCGAACTTCTTCGCGCACGCCTTTGATGTAAACGGAAAGCTTCGGGTCCGTAAGACGCTCGGCCAGAAGATCGAGGCCCTTCAGGATGGGCAGCCCGGCCCGAACCAGGGTCACGAACTGCTGGTTGAAGATGAGGAACTTTTCGGTGTTGAGCTTTTTCTTGGTGGAACCGAAGCTGGTACCCAAGCTGGCGCTGAGTCCGCTGATTTCCGACTGCGGCTTGATCGAATAGACCAGGAAACCCTGCTGCGAGTACCGGTCCCGGAGCTCGCGCTCCGAGCCGGCCTCCGCCACCTGCTGGTGGATTTCCCCGCGCGTATCCGCGTACTTGAGCGTCCATTCAGCCATAACTAGTGAGCTTTTCGCAAACCGTTCATAATAGATAAGTTAGCTGCGGGACTCCAAAACGCAGCCTCGGGCCTTCACTAAAACTAGACGCGCCAGCATCCTACGGCGTGCAGTAAGACACGGCTACGGCTTCCAGTCTCTCTTAAGAACGGCAAATATCAGCAAATCATGATACTTCCCGTGCAGAAAATGACCTTCGCGCATGGTTCCGTCCAGCTTGAAACCCAGACGCTTCGCCAAAGCCCGGCTCTTTTCATTCCCCGCCGCACAATGGATCTCCACCCGGTTCAGTTCCAATTCGCCCAGGGCATACGTCACCAGTGCGCGGCAGGCGTCGGTCACGATTCCGCTTCCTTGGTACGACTGCCCAATCCAGTACCCGATCTCGACCTTTCGATGCATCCAGTCGATCTTATGGGTACCAATCCCGCCGATGTATCGGTCCTGCTTCCAGATGCCGGCGGCAAAACCCTGATTCGACGCGAATTGCTCGAGCGTGGAGCGAATGAAGGCGCGTGTGTCGTCCACGGCCAGAGTTGCGTCCACCCAAGGGAGCCATTCGCGCAGATAGTCGCGGTCCTGATCGACCAGCGCGAAAATTGTCTCGGCGTGGCGCTCCTCCAATAATCGCAGTTCGGCATCGGAACGGATTTGTGCCCGGAACATGGTTCATTTTAGTACTATGTTCACACGGACAGGCAATCCCAAAAACGAACAGTTCGCGGAGCGGCAACCTATTTTGATTGTGCGCTTTAGAAAGGAGCGAGGATTGCCCGATAGAATCGAATCAATGGCGGACCCATCGCAAGGTCGAATCCTGATCGCGGACGATCAGCCGGATGTATTGGAAGCTCTTCGCCTCCTGCTCAAGGGCGAGGGCTATCAGATAGACTCCGCGGCCTCACCGGCTGGGATTCTCACCGCGCTTGAAACCCGTGATTTCGATGTGGTGCTGATGGACCTGAACTATACCCGCGACACCACGTCCGGTCAGGAAGGCCTGGATCTGCTCGCCCGCATCCAGGCGATCGACAATGCGGCGCCGGTGGTGGTCATGACGGCGTGGGGCAGCGTCGACCTCGCGGTGGAGACTATGCGCCGCGGCGCACGCGATTTCATCCAGAAGCCATGGGATAACGCGCGCCTGATGACCATCGTGCGCACACAAGTCGAGCTGAGCACGGCTTTGCGGCGCGGACAGCGGCTGGAAGCGGAGAACCGGTTGTTGCGCCACGAAAACCGGCCAACACTGATCGCGGAATCGCCCGCGATGCAGCCGGTTCTCCAGTTGATCTCCCGCGTCGGCCCCTCTGACGCAAACGTGCTAATCACCGGCGAGCCGGGCACCGGCAAAGAGGTCATCGCGCGGACGCTCCACGCCGTCTCGATCCGGTGCGGGCGGCCGATGGTCACCGTGAACGCGGGCGGCCTCGCGGAGGGCATTTTTGAAAGCGAGTTATTCGGCCACGTCAAGGGGGCTTTCACCGACGCCAAAATGGATCGGGTGGGCCGCTTCGAACTCGCCGAAGGCGGCACGCTGTTTCTCGACGAAATCGCCAACGTGCCGATGAACCTGCAAGCGAAGCTGCTGCGGGTACTGGAGACCGGAGAGATGGAACGGGTCGGTTCTTCTAAGACTCGCCGGGTGGATGCTCGAGTGATTTCGGCGACCAACGCGATACTGCCCGATGAAGTCGCCGCCGGCCGGTTTCGTCAAGACTTGCTGTTCCGTTTGAACACCATTGAGATCCATCTGCCACCGTTGCGCGAACGCCGTGAGGATATCCCGGTGCTCGCGTCCCATTTCCTGAACGTACATGCCCGCCGGTATCGGAAGAATCTGCACGGCTTCGACACGGCGGCGATGCAGGCCCTTCGGGACAATCCGTGGCAGGGCAATGTGCGCGAGCTCAATCACGTAGTGGAACGCGCGGTCCTGATGGCTCAGGACAATACGATTCGTCCCGCCGATCTGGCGCTTCGTACCGGCTCGCAGAGCGCGATGCGCCTGGAAGAGATGAGCCTCGAAGAGGTGGAAGCGTTTCTCATCAAGAAGGCGCTCGCACGCTACAACGGCAACGTCAGCCACGCGGCGAATGCGTTGGGTTTGAGCCGGAGCGCGCTGTATCGTAGATTACAGCGTTACGGATTGTAGAATTAAAACCGCTCCCTTACGGTCGCGGCTCGGCGTCGATTTTTCTGAGCCGTGACCATGAGGAAGCGGTCATGTCTGGATGGATTTCTCTAAACTCAAACCCGCTCACGAACAGCGCGTCTTCCTGCTCGCGCTCGCGGCCGGACTGCCGGGCGTAGTCACTTCACTCGTCATCCTGTGGTGGATTGGCGGATATTCATCCAGAGTGCAGTGGACACTCACGTTCGTGATCGTCACGGTCTGGTGGGGATGCGCGGGGGCGGTGCGGGAGCGTGTCGCGTCCCCGCTGCGAACCCTGGCGAATCTTCTCGAAGCGATGCGCGAAGGAGATTACTCGATTCGGGCGCGTGGCACGCGCGGCGAGGACGCGCTGGCGGACGTGATGAATCAAGCGAACGAAATGGGCGCTACGTTGCGTGCCCAGCGCTTGGGCGCGCTCGAAGCTACTACCTTGCTGCGCAAAGTCATGGAGGAGATTGACGTCGCCATCTTTGCGTTCGACGGAGGCTGGCGGCTGAAGCTGGTCAATCGCGCCGGCGAACGTCTGATCGCTCAACCCTCCGAGCGGGTCATGAACGCGGATGCCGCCTCACTTGGCCTCGCGGAGTTTTTGGAAGGAGCGGAAACTCAGAATCTGCAGCGGACATTTCCCTCAGGTCCAGGGCGTTGGGGAATCCACCGGGCGACTTTTCGCGAGAATGGGCTGCCGCATCAACTGCTGGTGGTGACGGATTTGACCCGCGCGCTTCGCGAAGAGGAACTGCAAGCCTGGCAGCGGTTGGTGCGCGTGCTAGGGCATGAGTTGAATAATTCATTGACCCCCATCAAATCCATCGCTGGAAGCCTGGAGGTGCTGATGCAGCGCAGTCCGCTCCCGGAGGATTGGAAAGAGGATACCAAGCGCGGCTTGTCGATCATCGCTGCGCGCAGCGAAGGGTTGAGCCGCTTCCTGGGTTCCTATGCGCGCCTGGCCAAACTCCCGCGGCCTAATCTGACGAGCGTTGAGGTAGGCGGTTGGATTCGTCAGGTCGCTAGACTCGAGCAGCGGATCCCCGTGGTTCTGATTGCCGGACCGGAGATGACCATCTACGGGGATCGCGATCAGCTCGAGCAACTCCTCATCAACCTTCTGCGAAACGCGGTCGACGCGTCGCTCGAGACCGGCGGAGGCGTGACCATCACCTGGAACCGAGCGAGAACCCAACTCGAAGTGCGGATTGTGGACGAGGGCCCGGGCCTCTCCAATACGGCGAACTTGTTTGTGCCGTTCTTCACCACCAAACCCGGAGGATCGGGCATCGGGTTGGTGTTGAGCCGCCAGATTGCGGAAGCGCACGGCGGATCGCTCGATCTGCGGAATCGCACGGACGCGCGAGGTTGCGAAGCGCGACTGGTGCTTCCCGCCTGACGATACAATGGTCCCTTCGAATGCCGTCTCCGTTCCTGTCCGTCGTGGTAACCACACGCAATGACGATCATGGCGGTGACGCGTTGCGGCGTACTCAGACGTTCCTGAACGGATTGCTCGCCCAGTGCCGGCGCCATCAACTGTGTGCGGAACTGATCATCGTGGAATGGAACCCTCCCGCGGACCGGACTCGACTAGTCGAGGCGCTGCGGTGGCCGATGCCGCACGATTCGTGCGAGGTGCGGATCATTGAAGTGCCGCCGGCGCTTCACGCGCGCTTTCGTCACTCGGAAAAGTTGGGGCTCTATCAGATGATCGCCAAGAACGCCGGAATCCGCAGAGCGCGCGGCGAATACGTTCTTGCGACCAACATCGATATTCTGTTTTCCGAAGAACTAATGTGTTTCCTGGCCGAACGCCGTCTGGAGCGCGGCAAGCTGTATCGTATCGACCGGTATGATGCTATGCCGGACGTTCCAGTGGATGGCTCGATTGAGGAGCGGCTTGCCTACTGCGCCTCGCATCTGATCCGCGTGAACACGAGCGACGGAACGTTTCGCGTCAGTCCTAACGGCGTGCGAGCGCTGCTGCCGAATGACATCGCGGCCGCCGATAGCGGAATCTCCTTTCAGGAAGGCTGGTACGAGCCCGAAGTCTACGCCGGACAATCGTTTCGCTGGGTGAATGACGACGCACTGGTTCAGATCCAGTCCACCGGTGAGCTCGTGGTGGAGCTGGAGCCTGGGCCGGGCACCGGGATGGGACCATTCGGACTCGAAATTCAAAACGACGGCAGAAGCTCACGCGTCGAAGTTCAGCGGCGAAGCATTCTGAGAATCCCGTTGGAGGTTTCTCCATCCCGCGTGGTTCTGAGAGTTAAAGGAGGAGGAAAGAAGATCCCGTCTGATCTGCGTACTCTCAATTTCCGGGTGTTCTGGTGCAAGATCGAGAACCGGAGCGGCCTTTCTTCGCCCGTGATTCAGCCTTCGAAAAGCACGCGGTCCTGGGTTGGGCGCGGCGTTCGCTACGCGCGAGACGTGGTGGGGCAGTTCGGCTCGAAGCCGGCTCCTGAGCTTGACCCGGAAGTTGACGATCCGCAGCTCCACACCAACGCTTGCGGCGATTTCACGCTCCTGGCCAAGGATCATTGGAGTGATTTGCGAAGCTATCCTGAGTTTGAAATGTTCTCCATGAATATCGACTCGTTGTTCTGCATCGCCGCGCATCACGGCGATCTACGCGAGGAGATTTTGAGGGACCCCATGCGGATTTACCACATCGAGCACGGATCCGGCTGGACTCCGGAAGCCGACAAGAAGATGTATGCGAACCTGGTTGCCAAAGGGTTGCCGTGGGTCGACAACCAGGACGTCCTACGATGGGGACGCGACATGCAACGCCTGCACAGCCCATTCATTTTCAATCATGAAAATTGGGGATTAGCGGGAGAAGAGTTGAAAGAAATTTCGCCCGTGGCCCAGTTGCGGCAAGGATCCTATTCCTGACTTGGCCGGCCTTCCGCTCATCTCGATCGTCACACCGTCCTACCAGCAGGGGCGTTTTCTCGAGTGGACGATTCGCAGTGTTCTGCTGCAACGCTATCCGAATCTGGAATATGTGGTCATGGACGGCGGCAGCACGGACCAGACGCAGGGCATATTGGAGCGATACAAACCATATTTCGCCCACGTCGAGTCGCAGCCCGATCGCGGGCACGCGGATGCCGTCGCGCGTGGATTCACGCACACCCACGGCGAAATCATGGCGTTCCTGAACAGCGACGACCTGCTCGCCCCGGGCGCGCTCGAATTCGCGGCACGCGCGTTTACCGCCGACCCCGCGATCGACGCGATCTACAGTCATCGCGTGTTTATCGACGAAAACAACACCGTTGGGTCGTACTGGATTTTGCCGCCGCACAACAACTGGTTGATGAAGCGCTGGGATTATATCCCTCAGGAAACCTGTTTCTGGCGACGCCGGATTTACGAGGCCATCGGCGGCATCGATCCGTCGTACAAATTCGGACTCGACTACGACTTTTTCATCCGTTTCATGAACCGCGGACGGATGCGGCGGGTTAATCGCTTTCTGGGCGCGTTTCGTCTGCACCCCCCATCGCCGGTTGGGTATGTGAGCAGACAACGGGAAATGACCGCCGGATTGAGGGAGGGGCAGGTCCACCCTGAAGTAGAGCGCGCGAGGAAACAGAACGGCGTCTGGTTCCCGCCCAAGCAATGGGTGGCGGAACTTGCGCTGCATAGATGGGTGGAGCGGCAGAGCAGGCGCTTCGTGGCGAATCGTGAGGTGCTGCCGGGGGCGCTTCCCGGGGTCGGCTACAACTACGATCAAGTCTGGGACGGCCAGCTCAACGAAACTCCGCTTGCTGACGCGCGCGGCTCAGTATCGGAATCCGAGCCGCGACCGCCTAGCGGTTAGCGTAATTGCGTTCGTAATAGCTTTGATACTCGCCCGACTTCACGCGCGCGATCCATTCCGAGTTCTCGCGATACCATGCGATGGTCGCCTTCAATCCAGTCTCAAAAGGCATTTGGGGTGCCCAGCCAGTTTCGCGCATGACCTTGGCGCTCGAAAGAGCGTAGCGGCGGTCGTGACCCGGGCGATCCGTCACGGTCTGCATCAGGCTCTCCGGCTTGCCGACGGACTTGAGTAGCGTCCGCACCACTTCGAGATTAGGTAGCGCCCGGCTGCCCCCGATGTTATAAATCTCCCCGTCGCGCCCGCGCTCGATCGCGGCCAGGATCGCGCGGCAATGATCGTCCACATACAGCCAGTCGCGCACCTGCATGCCGTCGCCATAAATCGGCAGAGGCTTATCGTCGATGGCGTTTGAGATCATCAACGGGATCAGCTTCTCCGGGAACTGGTACGGCCCGTAGTTATTCGAGGCTCGCGTGACCGTTACAGGCAGACGGTAGGTTACGAAGTAGGAGAGCGCCAACAGATCCGAACCGGCCTTCGACGCTGAGTACGGACTGCTTGCCCGCAGTGGAAAATTCTCATCCGCCTCATGCGGCGCGTCGATACTGCCATAAACTTCATCGGTTGATACGTGGAGGAAGCGCGGCGTCCGGTTCAGTCGCGCCGCTTCGAGTAGTGTGAACGTGCCGCGCAAATTCGTTTCAAACACGGGCTCGGGCGAAAGAATGCTGCGATCGACGTGGGATTCCGCCGCGAAATGGACAATGACGTCGGGCTTCATCCCGGCCACCAGGTCATTCACCAGACGGGCGTCACAGATATCGCCATGGACGAAGCGGTAACGCGAGTCGCCCCGAATTGAGGTCAGATTTTCGAGATTTCCAGCGTAGGTTAGCTTATCGAGATTCACCACCTCCGCGCTCGTTTTCGAGTCCGCGAGCAGAAGGCGGACGAATGCGCTACCAATGAAGCCGGCGCCGCCCGTTACCAGGAACTTCATTTGTGCTGAGTTTCCCAGTCGTACTGAATGGCGGCATCGTCATAAGGGATGCGGCCTTCGTCCTTGGGATTGTAAAGCTGGTTGGTCACATAGACCAGCATTCCTGGCCGCTCTCCGATCACCTTGTAGCCGTGGCCGACACCGGGAGGAATCAACACCTGCCACGGCCGCAATTCACCCGCGTAGATCGTGTTTTTCACGCCGAACGTCGGTGAATCGGCGCGAAGGTCTACCAGGGCGACCTGGAACACGCCTGCCGACGGAACCCACAAATCCGTCTGGTGCTGATGAAAATGGAAAGCCTTGATGGTGCCCGGGTAGCTTAGCGCCGCCGACACTTGGGTGGTTTCGGCATCGAAAGAAGCGGCCAGTCCCTGCTTCATGCGGATGACTTCAAGGAAATATCCTCGATCATCCGGCCAGAGATCGTACGCCTTTACGCGAACGCCGTCGATCAAGTCCCGCGAATCGACGGATCGAATAATCCGGCCGATGCCCTTTTCGCAATGTGGTGTGGAGATTTGGACTGCCAGCTGTGTTGGAGTGCTCACTGGTTGATAGATTACCGCGAACTCACGGCTGGAGGCTAATCCGCGATCAATTCGATATCGCCGATGCCGCCCTTCACATCCAAATGAATGGTCACCGGCGCGTTCTCATGCCCCGGATTCCTCCAGCGGCTCCCTTCCTTCTCCAGGCCCCTTACCGAGACATGCCCGATGCCGCCAGTGGCGTTCGCATCCACACCCACATCTTTCGGCAAGTATACGATCGCATGCCCCACGCCTCCATTAACCTGAACATCGTAATCGCGTTTAGGAGTGCCCCGCAGGTCCAACCGCAACTCGCCGACCCCCATATTCACCGTGACGCTGCGCAGGCTCAGGCTTCCGACGTCCATGCGGGCCTGTCCGGCACCTAGATCCGCGACAACATCCATCGGGACGCCATTATTTAACCGCAAATCCCATTTGTAGGTAACGTTGGATCTGCCGTGAGAGCTATGAGGTTGCTCGATACTGAGCTGGCCGCGAAAGCTGCTGGCATCGTACCGCACAACCGGCTTCCAGGACGCGACATTGTAGGTGAAGTCCGCGTCCATCAGCTTGGGCGAACCGCCCTCCACCTGAAGCTCACCAGCGCCCATCTTGATTTCGACGCGCACCATCTCGGACTTATCCAGCTCCACGGATTGCGTCTCGTGTTCGACCGGCCCAGCATTTTCAGAATTGAATTCGCAGCCGGCGAGTAGAACGGCCGAAAAGGCAACGCAAGCAAATTTCATAAGAGATTCCCAGTCGATTTATACGTACGAGGGTACGGGCTTGTTCCCTGCAAGGATGAAGATTTTGGGCCGCAGATAAACGCTGATGAACGCAGATCGAAAAGAATTGTTTTATCGGCGTTCATTCGCGTTCATCAGCGGCCAGAAAGGTTTTGGCCTTGCCGCATTCGCTAAACGCGCCAATAGTCCGGCCGCCAGGTTTGAATCGCCTGCTTAATCGCCTTTTGATCCAGATTTCCGGCCAGCGTCTTTTCGACCAACCCGGTGACCTCGCCGTCGGATGCGAAGCGCAAGGCGATGAGCTGACGCTCGGTCAGCTCCGGAATACGCGATTGGAGCGGCTGGGGGAGCACGCGCGCCAATCGTAGCCGTTCCTCCAGCCGAATCACACGATCCTGAACTTTCAGCGAATAGACGCGCATTTTGAATACGGCGATGAACGCCCAGAGACTCGCCAACACTTGCCATCCGCTGGACCAACCGGGGTCGCGCACCACATGGACGATCGACCAAATAACAAGAGCCAGTCCGACGGGCGCCAGAAAAAAGTGAAACGGCGGATCGAACTTGGTGTGATTCTGAAACGACTGGGGTTTTTCGGCCATAAGATCTAGTGCATAATAAAACGGTTCGTGCACTGAGCACAAGAGGAATCCATCATGTCTTCGACCCCGTCGTTGCATCCTTCCGTGAATCGCCAATTCGTATTGGCGTCGCGCCCCGTAGGATTGCCAAAGGAATCCGACTTCCGAATCATCGAGACCCCGGTACCCGAGCTTCAGGAAGGGGAGGTTTTGTTGCACGCCCTGTATCTATCCGTCGACCCGTACATGCGGGGACGAATCAGCGGCATGAAGAGCTATGCGGCACCCACAGAAATCGGAGGACTAATGGTGGGCGGCGGCGTGGCGCAAGTGGTCGAATCGCGAAATCCCGGCTACAGCGTGGGTGACGCCGTCGAGGTGTATATGGGATGGCAGGAGTTCACGGTCTCGAATGGCCGCGGGCTCCGGAAGCTCGACCCGTCGCTCGCACCGGTCTCGACGGCTCTCGGTGTCCTCGGGATGCCGGGAATGACGGCGTATTTCGGTCTGCTGGATGTCTGCACGCCCAAGGCGGGGGAAACGGTGGTGGTTTCCGGCGCGGCGGGTGCGGTAGGGCCGATCGTCGGCCAGATCGCGAAAATCAAGGGCTGCCGTACTATTGGAATCGCCGGCGGTGACGACAAGATCAACTATATTTTGAGCGAGTGCGGCTATGACTCAGCTTTTAACTACAAGACCACCGACAATTATTCCACCAAGCTGAAGGAATTATGTCCCAACGGAATCGATATTTATTTCGATAACGTTGGCGGAACCATCACAGACGCAGTGTTCGGGAGCCTGAACGTGGGCGCGCGGATCGCGATTTGCGGACAGATTTCGCAATACAATAACACTAAGGTTGAACTGGGCCCGCGCTTCCTGGGTGCTCTGATTGTCGCCCGGGCCAAGGTCCAGGGCTTTCTGGTGAGCGATTATGCCGCGCGGTTCGGTCCGGCGCTGACCGAAATGGCAGGATGGGTGAAGTCGGGAAAAATCAAATATCGGGAAGATATAGTAGAAAGCTTCGAGAATCTTCCGAAAGCGTTCATTGGGATGCTCCAGGGAGAGAATACCGGAAAACGGCTCGTCAAGGTGTGAGTATGCGATTCGCGATTGCCGCTTTTGTTCTTCTGTCCTCGTGCTCCGCGTTACCCGGAGCGGACTGGGACGAGTGGCGTGGACCGCGCAGAGACGGCACGCTCATCGCGGAACCTAAAGCTTGGCCGGAAAAGCTAAATCAAAAATGGAAAATCACGGTAGGCGAAGGGTACTCCTCGCCCATCTTGGCCGCCGGCAGCGTGTACGTGTTCGCGCGTCAGGAGGGTCAGGAGACAGCGCTCGCGATTGATCCTTCGAATGGAAATGTGCGGTGGAAGCAGCAGTATCCGGCGCCGTACAAAATGAATCCGGCGGCCACGGCTCACGGAGAGGGGCCGAAATCGACGCCGCTCTATTCCACCGGTAAACTCTACACGCTCGGCATCAGCGGCATCCTTTCTTCGTTCGATGCTGAGACGGGCAAGGTGCGGTGGCGTAAAGAATTTTCGCGCGAGTTCAAGGCGACTTCCCCGGACTTCGGAGCCGCCACGTCGCCGATCATCGAGGGCGGCCTGCTGATCGTCCACGTGGGTGGTTCGGGTCAGGGCGCGCTCACGGCGTTCGACGCGGATTCCGGCCAGGTGAAGTGGACGTGGAATGGAGACGGCCCAGCCTATGCATCGCCCGTCGTAGTTGACTTAGCCGGTATGCGACAGGTGGTCACGCAATCTCAGAAGAACATTATCGCGGTGTCGGCCGCATCCGGAAAGCTTTTGTGGAAGATTCCGTTCACGACCTCTTACGAGCAAAACATCGTAACTCCGCTGGTATACCGCGACACGTTGATCACATCGGGACTCGATAACGGAGTCATGGCCATTCGCCCCGTTCGCAAAGGCGAGGAGTGGACGCTGGAAAAGGTGTGGCAGACCAAAGATGCCTCGATGTACATGAACTCGCCGGTGATCACCGGCGAGTTGCTGTTTGGGTTTTCGCATCTCAAGAGGGGCCAGCTTTTCTGCCTCAACGCGCGCACTGGCGCAACGCTGTGGCAAGGCCCGCCCCGCGATGGCGACAACGCCGCACTGCTGGTCAGTCCCACCAGTCTGGTGGTACTCAAGAACGACGGCGAGATGATCGTGGCGAAACCAAATGGAAAAGCACTCGATGTAGTTCGCCGCTACACCGTGGCCGACAGCTCGACTTACGCGCATCCCGTCGTGCTCTCGGACGGAGTGTTGATCAAGGACGTTAAGACTCTGACTCGCTGGTCCGTGCAGTAATCCCGCCCCGTTCCGCGCGGCAGATACCGCGCTTGGTCCCGCGAACGAACGCGACCAGGTGCAGCGTATGTTCCGTGGGTACCTCGGTTTCGATTCGCGCCAGCGCCTCATTCAACTTGAGATTCGACTTGTACAGGATTTTATACGCCGTCTTCAGCGCGGCGATGTCAGCGTGCTTGAATCCCGCGCGGCGCAAGCCAACCAGATTCAACCCCTTCGCGGTCACGTACAGGCCGGCATACAGGAAATAGGGCGGCGCATCGCGGTTCACGCGGGTGCTCCCGGCGATCATCGCCAGCCGTCCGATTCTCGAATATTGCTGAATCCCCAGACAACCGGAAATGAAAGCCTGGTCTTCCACCTCCGCATAACCCGCCACCAGTGCACAGCTCGCGATCACCGTGCGATTCCCGATCCGGCAATTATGGGCAATGTGACCCGAGGTCATGATGTAGTTTTCGTCGCCGATCACCGTCTCGGATTCCGGAGCCGTGCCGCGTGAAATCGTATAGTGCTCGCGAATCTTATTACCGTTGCCGATCCGCAAGTAACTGCGCAATCCCTTGAAGTTCTTGTCGAGCGGATCGGTTCCCAGGACGGTCCCCGCGGAGATTTCATTGCGTTCTCCGAGCGTGGTCCAACGCTTCACATAGACGTAGGGCTCGAGGCGCGTTTCCGCGCCGATGATCACGTCCTGTTCGACAATGGCGAAATCGCCGATCACTACCTTCGGGCCGATGACGGCGTCCGGATGGACCTTCGCGGTAGGCGCTATTTCAGCCGAGGGATCGACCGGCATCGTTCCGGCTACGCCGCACGCTCGAATAATCCGGCCGCGCCTTGCCCTCCGCCGATGCACATGGTCACCACGCCGTAGCGGGCTTTCCGCCGCGCCATTTCGTTGGCGATGGTGCCCACCATGCGCGAACCCGTCATTCCGAAGGGATGGCCGATGGAAACGGAGCCGCCATTGACGTTGAGAATCTCCTGCGGAATTCCGAGCCGGTCGCGGCAGTAGATCACCTGCACCGCGAACGCCTCATTCAACTCCCATAGGTCAATGTCGTCCATTTTCAGTCCTTGGCGTTTGAGGAGCTTCGGTACCGCGAACACAGGGCCGATGCCCATCTCATCCGGTTCGCATCCGGCCACGGCCAGACTGCGGAAGACCAGGCTATACGGAATTCCCAGTTGATCGGCTCGCTGGCGCGACACCAGCAAGGTCGCGGACGCGCCATCGGAAAGTTGCGACGCGTTGCCGGCCGTCACCGAGCCTTGGCCGCTATTGGGATCGAAATGGGGTTTCAGCGCGAGCAAGCCCTCGAGCGTTGTGTCGGGGCGATTGCATTCGTCGCGATCGCAACAGACTTCCTGAGTGCCGGTCTTCTCGCCAGTCTTCCTATCGAGCAATGCCTTGGTGACACGCATGGGAGCGATCTCGCCCGCGAAGAAACCCTCCTGCTGGGCGCGCGCGGTCCGCTTCTGGCTTTCGAGCGAATATTCGTCTTGAGCAAGACGGCTGATGTGATAACGTTTCGCGATCACCTCGGCGGTATCGCCCATCACCATGTAGATACCTGGATAGTGTTCCTGGACCCACGGATTCGGCTCGGTACTGCGTGGCGTCAGCGAGATGCTTTCAGTGCCGCCCCCGATGGCGGCCTCGGCTCCTTCCTGGACGATCTGGTGCGCTGCCATCGCGATGGCCTGTAGACCCGAAGAGCAAAAACGATTCACAGTGGTCGCGGCCACGGTTACCGGTAAGCCTGCGCGAATCGCCGCGACGCGAGCTACGTTCGACCCTTGAGCAGCGTGCGGCTGTGCGCAGCCGAGAATGACATCCTCGATTTCCGCCGCGTCCAGCTTGGGGGTCTTGCGCAATACGTCCTGGATACAGTGCGCCGCCAGGTCATCCGGCCGCGTCATGTTGAAGGAGCCTCGAAACGATTTGGCCAGCCCGGTCCGCGAGCTGGCTACCACAACGGCTTCTCTCATCACTGCCAGGATATCAACACGCGCGAAACCGCTTGCTGACGCGCGCGGCTCAGTATAGGTTGCCTAGCCGCGACGGTGACGGAGCGGTTAGTGCGTCTTCAAAACGACGAACAAGGCGATCCACAGGACGCCCAGAAAATGCCAGTAGTAGGCGACCACATCCACTAGCTCCCGGCTCTTGGAGCGCCTCAATACCACTACGAACAATGCCACCAGTCCGCCCACCAGGTGGGCAGCGTGGAGCCCGGTGAACAAATAAAAGAAGGAACTGTGGGGGTTTTGCGACAGGAACGCGCCCTCATGCACAAGTTGCCGCCACGCCGTGATCTGAGCCGCCAGAAATCCAGCGCCGAGCGAAGCAGTCGCGAGCAGGAAGTGGGACGCCAAGCGCCACATCCCACGGCGGAATACACGACGGGCAGTTTCAAACGTAACGCTGCTTGCAAGAATCAGACCCGTGCTGATCCACAGGGTCTGCGGCACATGAATCGGGTC
>JBEKBK010000065.1:0-22447 GCA_050015435.1 Bryobacteraceae bacterium | reverse complement strand
CCCCGGCCACGCCAGAATCGCCGTCCATTCCTTGTGCGTCAACTGCCGAGTGTACCCAAAAACGCCATCTCACTGAATCATCGATATTTGAATGTTTTCACGAATTCCTGCGGAGAGCCCACTTTATAAAATGCCAGGCGAAGTTTGGGAGTGGCTTGATCAAAGGCACCTGGCGAAGTGGATAGTCGGCGTATTACTAGCAATCGTTGCCTTGGCGTTATTGAGGCTTCTAGGTTACGACCTTCATGCACTTACTGATCTTGCGAAGGCTATTCGAGGCGAGAAGTAGCAGTGGATAACTCGCCTGGAGAAAGGTAGAAATCAGCCCCAGAACTAGTCCCGGCTCCAGTTGGCCGCTCTGTCCGGGGACCTCATCTGCGGCGGATTTAGACTCTCTCTTGCCGTGATACATCAGTGCTTTACCGGCTTGCTCCCCCAGACTCTGGCTCGGAAAACACGCTAGGCGCTTGAGCGCAAACCGTTGTAGACGGCACGTTCGAAGTCGCCCAGGAGCCCGACCGCTTCCTTATCCACGAACGGCAGGAACTGCATCATCAAGACGGCACATACCGACTGCTTCGGATCGATCCAATAGAACGTATTGTCGATCCCGGCCCAGGCCAGACTTCCGGCCGAGCGGCCACCAGCATAGGCCGTCGTGTTAATCAGGAATCCGAGTCCCCACTTCTCGGTAAATCCGGGCTGAATGTCCACATCGCTCGAAAGATTCGGGCGATAGCTCTTCATTTTCCCGGCCGTAGCTTCACCAATCTGATTGATCTCCATGCTTGCGACGGTCTTGGCTTGTAAGATCCGCGCGTTGTTGACGCCCCGCCCTTTCCCCAAGATCATCTGCATGAATCGCACATAATCGCCGGCGGTCGAGTACAAGCCTCCGCCTCCGTTGAACTGTTTGGGTGGTCGCGGAGGGACGCGCTGATCCGGCTTGAGCGAGCCGTCGGATTGGCGCGTATAGCTCGTTACCAGCCGGTCGAATTTCGAGGCCGGGACCAGGAAGCTGGTGTCCCACATATTTAGCGGCCCAAGAATCTTACTCTGAAAATACTGTTCCAGGTCCATGCCGCTCACCGCTTCTACCAGACGGCCGGCCCAATCGACTCCGGTGCCGTACTGCCAGCGCGTGCCTGGTTCAAACATAAGCGGGGGTACAGTCGGATTCGCACCATTCGTTTGCGACGCGTAGCGGAACATGTCCGCGTCCCAGGTGTCGTAACAGAATCCCGATGTGTGCGTGAGCAGGTGCTTCAGCGTGACCGGAGTCCGGACCGGATGCAATCGCGGTTTGCCAGCCGGGTCGAAGCCGTCGAGAACGTCCAATTTGCCGAGCTGCGGCAAGTGTTGGGAAACCGGCTCCTCAAGCTTCACCTTGCCCTGTTCCACCAGTTGCAGAGCCGCGACGGTCGTGATGGCCTTGGTCATCGAGGCAATAGCGAAGATCGAGTCGGCGGTGGCGGGGACTCCCGACGAATCGCGCGTGCCGAACGCGCCCGAATACAGAATTTTGTCTTCGGTTGCAGCCATGCCGATGGCGGCGGGAATTTTCCGCGCCGCGATTCCCGAGCGCAGCGTGTCATCGACTTTGCCGTTACCACTCGCCGCGCCATACAATCTCTTAGTCTGTGCGCCAAGCACGGCCAAGAGGCCACTGAACTCTCTACGGTTGATCTGTCGCATACCGTTCTCCCGTTCCGCCGATCAAAATGTCGCGATGGGATTCAACACGGAGCCGGTTGCACCGGGAACCGCGGCCGCTGTGGCCGTGACTAGAAACTCCCACCGTTGTCGCTTTTCCGCCTCTTTTCCGATGAGTTCGAGATCGCAGTTGTCGAAGATCGGCATGCCCATGGCGACCAATACGAGTTCGTGGATCGGCTGGGTGACGCCTTCGACGCCCGAGGGTAAGACATCCTGAGCGCCGTCGCCGCCGAGAATGGCAACATTGCGGTCATGCAGCCACTTCGCACACGTGACGTATAAACCGGCAAGCCCTTGCGAAATAGGCCAGGGACCTTTCGCATCCCGTCTGGCCCAACGGCCCGTCCGGATGAAGACTACATCTCCGGAGCCTACCTTCACGTGGGCTTTCTTTTCCCACGCATCCAGATCTTCGGGGTAGATCTTCGTGCCCGGCTCCAGATAGTCGACGCCCTTCAGCCGTGCGATGTCCATCAAGATTCCGCGGGTGATGATCCCGTTCTTGAAATTGAGAATGCTGTTCTTAGCGGCTCCGTTCGCGGTCACTTCGTCCTCGGAATAACCGTTGGACATTTTGCCTTTATAAAGGAAGTGGCAGAGCGAGTCCATGTGAGTGTGAGCGTAACCGTGGTACGAAATGAAAAATGTATCAGCGGTGCCTCCGGCGTCGGTAGTAGGCTGGCCGACGCCGACTCTCGTCATGTTGCGAATGATCGGCTGGTTGTTATCCACCGCCTTTTCTAATTCCGCGGTTCGAGCCATGGAGAACGACGCGCCTTCCTTCACCAGACTCACCGCCTGTTTTCGCTTCGCCGCCGTGATAAGGTTGACAGCCCCCATCTGATCATCTTTGCCCCATCGATTCCAGTTGGATAGCTGCATCATCAATTGATCGAAATCCTCCCGAGTGGCGTTGTGGTTTGATGCGGATTGGGCTTTCGCCCGCGGGAAAAAAATCCAAGCTGCCGCCAGCATCAGAACCACGCCAGGGACGAAGAACCTAGAATTCCGCAGATTCATATTTGTCTCCTTCTAGCATGTTGAACAACCTAGTCCTACCCAGTCCCGGATTCTTTTGTTACCGCGATCTCGACGGCTCCATCCCGCTCCTCTTGATCCCCGCCGCAGCCTTTTCCGATGTGAGGAACGCGATCAGCCGTTTGGACGCATCGGGTTCTTTCGAGCCGGCCACCATCGCAGCGGCGAAGACAGAGACGTACTGGATCTCTGGCGGAATCGTACCAACGAAATCGACGCCCGCTGCGTGAAGTAGCTCGCTCACCGGCTGGACCGCAATCTCCGCTTCCCCTTTGGCTACCGCAGCCACGCCTGAGGCCGTGATCTTTGCTGCCATTTGGTCTGCGATTCCAAGCTGAGGGAAAAGTTTGGTCTTCAGATAGATACCCGTGGTGCTATTCGGAAAGGTGACGGAGTTCGCGCGAAGCATCGTCTGTTTGAAGGCTTCAACGGTACTGATATCCGGCTTGGGAGCTCCCGCGCGCACGGACATGCCGAGCGGGGTGCGGGCCAGGTCGAGGTCCGTTCCGGTAGCGATCCTACCCTCCGCGATGAGATCGTCGAGCCCCTCCCTTGACATAATCACCACGTCCGCAGGCACACCTCGCCGAAGCTGGGCGCCGATGGTGTTCGGCTCGCTTCCCTGCGACGCTCCCGATGTCGTGGTGACGGTGATTCCGGTGGCCTTTTCGAACTCAGGCAGAAGTTCTCGATAGGCGGCGGAAAAGCCGCCAGACATGATGACCTTGACTTGCGCGAACGAAGCTGCGGGCAAGCCGAGAATTGCCGCGACTCCAAACACCCACGTTGTCAGCGCGCGACGTCGCATGTTCATACGGACCTATCCTCTCTAATTTGGCGTGAGCGATCAAGTCCGTCGTGGTCACTATTTCACGCCAGAAGCGACCCGCGCTGGGAGGAATTCATCGCCGGCATGCCAGGTCGGCATCTTCGGGGAGTTGGCGACGTTCACGCCAATCAAGAACGCAAAGCGCGAGTATTGTTCCATCCCTGAGAAATCCCAGTCTTCGCGATATTCGTCTGAAGGTTGATGATAGTGTTTGTCGTTAAACTCGTTGACGAGTTTCGTGCCGGTTCCGGGAGGCTTGCCCACGAGGTCCTCGCCCGGTTCGATGGAAAACGACGGGATGCCGAAATGAGCAAACGAAAAATGATCGGAACGGTAGTAAGACCCGGCCTCGGGCCGCGGATCGGGCTGAATGGTGAGACCGAAACGCCGCGCCGCTTCTTCGACGATCGGATAAATGGTAGTGCGCTCCGCTCCCAGAACGTTCACGTCCCGCGCCCGCCCAAAGGGCATGAACATATCGAGGTTCACGGCGACTGCCGTTTTGCCGGCGGGAACGACAGGATGCGCACCATAATATTCCGATCCGCGCAGTCCCGCTTCCTCGGCGGCTACCGCGATAAATATCGCCGATCGGCGTGGCTTTTCGGGTAGCAGTGCCCAGGCTCGCGCGATTTCGAGAATCATCGCGCAGCCGGTGGCGTTGTCGGCGGCGCCGTTGTAAATGGAATCGCCATCGACCGGGGTTCCGATACCGAGATGATCCCAGTGTGCACTGAAGATTACCGCTTCATCCTTCAATTTGGGATCGCTGCCGGCGACCCGCGCGACTACGTTGCGAGTCTCGATCTGGCGGATTTTGGCGGGCATGCGTCCGTGGAAGCGGAGCGGGAGCGGGATGGGCTGAAATCCGCGCGAATCGGCCAACTTGAGCAGTTCATCGGCGCTCTTGCCGATGGTGGCGGCGATTTTCTCGCCGGCATCTTTGGTAACCCAGCCGCCGAACGCGAGTTCCTGTGAATCCGGAGCCACCTTGACCTGTTGATCCTCGCGGCCCCACGAGCTGCGTACGACGTCCCAGCCGTAGCTCGCCGTGGGAGTGGTATGAATGATGATCGCGGCAATGGCTCCCTTGCGGGCGGCTTCTTCATATTTGTAGGTCCAGCGGCCGTAATATGTTAGGGCCGGGCCGGTGAAGAATTTGGGATCGGTTGACGGCGGCTCATTGGTGAAGAGCACGACAACCTTGCCCCGTACGTCGACTCCTTTGTAGTCGTCCCATTGGTATTCAGGAGCCGTAATGCCATGGCCGACGAATACCGCGTCGGCGTCGAACTCCGGATCGGTCTTTTGTTGATAGGTGAGGCCGACGAAATCATCCAGCCAGCGAAACGTCATCGTCTTGCCATCCGGCGTCGCGGCCGAGAGCTGCGCCTCCGGCTGAGGATCCACGCCAACGAGCGTGAACTTCTGGAAATACGTGCCGCTATCGCCCGCCGGCTTGGCGCCCGCGAGCGCGAATTCAGTGGCGATGTACTCGGTGGCCAGATCGCCTCCGCGAGCGCCGACGCCGCGGCCCTCGAGCAGATCGCTCGCCAGGAACTTCACATGGGCCCGGATGCGCTCGCCGATAATGTCGTTGATCTGTGCGGGAGCGGCCGCCACGAGGGCGACGAGTAGTACAAAAGGGAGCCGCTGCATAGCTTCATAGATGTTATCGCTAATTTCGGGAAGCGATGCGTGCGAGCCGGCGAGGACGGGTTTTCCGGTTAGCGAGAGATCCTCGTGCTAGAATTGTCAGCGATCGGGCCGTGGCGCAGCCTGGCTAGCGCGCTTGCTTGGGGTGCAAGAGGTCCCGGGTTCAAATCCCGGCGGCCCGACCAAACGTTTCCAACACTTACAGCCACCAATGCTGTTGGGATTGCCGTTTTGGAGTCCAGGCGGAGTCCAAAATGGACTCCGGCCGTTGCGTCAGACTGGCGCCAGACGCAGCGATTCTTTCCGAGCACGGAAAATTCGTGCATCTAGAATGTTTGCTCTGCGCTGACACTCGACGGCATTCTCCTGGGTAAGCTTTCGAGTTGTTAAGTAATCCTCTAGGCTGATCTCGTTAGCCAATCGGCTGTTCACGAGACAGAGTGTTTCGCGACGAAGGTCCTTGCTCCACGCCCGATTGTCGGCTTGGAACTGGAGGACGTCCTCCATGCTGGAGGTTGCGAGATCTTCACACCAAATTGGCATCAGTATGTACATCGTCAGAAACAAGAAAAAACGCCGGGCGTATTCCCCGGCTTTCAGTTTCCTGCCGAATCGACTGTTCCGAGTCTTGGGAGCTCTCTTCTCCTACAGAAACCTGACATTCCCGACATTTTCCGTTCAAGCCACTGATTCCGTTCATAAAACTGATGTCGGGTAGCTCCAAAAAACCTGACATCGACCCGACATTTCCCGCCAAAAACCCGACATTTGGTTACCGGAGCAGCGCAACCGCCACGACGCTTCTCCACAAGATACGCCTGACTCAGAGTTCCCGCAGCAGAATACTACGGTGCCGATCGCGGAGAGGCCGGCATCTAAATGGTTGTCGTCTGGGCAACTAACCCATCAGCCAGTTCCTTGCTCGGCTTGAAAGTAGCGGATTTGCGCGCGGCGATCTGGATGGGTTCGCCGGTCTTTGGATTCCTGCCCTGACGGGCCGCTTTGTCCTTCACCGAGAAGTTCCCGAAACCGCGGAGATCAACACGCTCTCCGGATCGGAGTGCTTTCCCGATCTCCCCAAGGAGCGAGTCGACAACGGCCTCGACCTCCTGCTTGGGGCGGTCCGAGGCTTTCGCAACTGCTTCGATGAGTTGTTGTTTGGTCATTGTCTCCAGTTTAGCGGCTGGGTCTTCATCAGCCGGGTCGCAACTGAGGTTTTCTGTTGACAACTGAATCGCGAGACTGCTATTCAGGGGACGACCACTGCGGCGTCCGCCTTCGAGAGACGGGACTCTCGCGAAACTCTTTCCCTCCAATGCAAACAACCCAAGTGTCTTCAAAGCGCGAGCAGATCCCAATCTATGCGACTGACGGTACATCTCTGGGCTTTCGCTCGATCGAGGCAGCAAAGCGACTTATAGCGAACGGTCATGTGAAACCCGCCTATGGCCGGAAGGGCCATTTGAAGGCGCTCTGGCTACTCCGAGAGGACGGCGGCTATCCCGTAGAAACACACGCACGGCGCGGCACCCGGTACAGCTTCCTTCAGAATCTCGACGATGGCAGTCGTTGCTGGAAGCTTCGCCCAATCGATGGGCGTGACGACGACGGCGCGCCAGTTAGTACGCGCGCTGCCTTCTTCCAAGTGGTCGCGGATTGCCTGGTCCCGTAAAGCAGAGACGATAAGTTGGTCGGCCGGCATGCTCACAGCGGTTGTGCCACATCGCGCTGTCCAGCCCTAGTAGCTGCTCGTGGCGGGCACTGAAAACGAAAGGCACGCGGCGAATAATTCCGAATTATGAAAACTCCCGAAATCACTTCCGTACCAGGGATCGATCCGCAGGCGATCGCGAACCTCCCACGAATGGAGATTGTCTACAAGCCGATCGGCTGGTTTACGGAATACGCCCGGAATCCGCGCAAGAATGATTCCGTCGTTAATCGCATGTGCGCTTCGATCCGCGAGTTTGGATTCGCGGTTCCCATGCTTTGCCGGTCAACTGGAGAGATCATCGACGGTCACCTTCGATTCAAGGGTGCCAAGAAGCTCGACATGCAGGAGTTGCCGACGATTCTGTGCGATCGCTGGACCGAAAGTCAGGTCAAGGCTTTTCGGCTGATGGTCAATCGATCGGTAACGTGGGCCGAATTTGACGAGGAAAAACTCGCTCTCGAACTTCAGGAACTGCGTGATTCAGACTATGATCTGACGCTCACAGGCTTCGATGACCGAGAACTTGATGAATTATTGAACATCGCGGATGACGATAAGGCGGACACGGCGCCACCACTGCCTGAATGTGCAGTTTCCCGGCTTGGAGACATCTGGCTCCTTGGCGACCCGCCGCGTCAACACCGGGTACTTTGCGGAGACGCGACCGATGCGGAAGCGGTCCCGCAGTTGCTCGGTGAGCGCCAGCCGCGGTTGATGGTTACGGATCCTCCTTATGGAATCGAGTTGGATTCAGAGTGGCGCGACCGCGCTGGATTGAACGGGCACGGACCCGCCGAGCCCAGCTACATGAAGAAGCGAACGCAGGGTCACGTCGAGACGACAATTTCGGGTGACACGCGTGCCGATTGGTCGGAAGCGTTCGCACTGGTTCCGAGCCTGGAGGTTGGGTACGTTTGGCACGCCAGCAAGTTCACCCGCGAGGTTCTCGACGGCTTGCTGCGGATCGGCTTCCTCCACCATCAGCAGATTATTTGGGATAAGGGCCGAACCGTGCTTACGCGCACTCATTATTGGTTTCAGCATGAACCTTGCTGGTACGTCCGGAAAAAGAACGCGCCGTGGTTCGGCAAGCCCGGTGAGAATTCGACGATCTGGGTCTCGGCGTCTCCCAAGTTCATCATGGGCGGCTCGGACGAAGACAAGTTTGATCATCCGACGCAAAAACCCGTCGATCTGATGCGACGCCCGATTCTGAACCACACGAAGCGTGGCGAGTTGGTGTACGAGCCCTTCCTAGGTAGCGGAACGACCCTGGCAGCCGCCGAGATTACCGAGCGTGTCTGCTATGGCATCGAGCTTGACCCGAAGTACGTTGATGTCGTGGTCCAGCGCTTTCTCGGTTTGAGTGGCAAGAAGGCCATGCTCGACGGCGACGGTCGTAGCTTCGGAGCGATCGCAGAGGAGCGCCGGAAGGAGCACAGGTGAATCGAACGCTGTCATCGCGAGATCGCCGCGGTCGAGGCGGAACTCTTGGCGGGAAACCCAGACGTCGCCGGTCTCTGCCTGGCGCTGTCGGTTTGGTCCGCAGAACTGCGAATCCTCCAGAACGAGACACGCCGCCAGGCAGGTGCCCAGCGGCGCGATGTGGCGGGAACAGGAAACGGTCAGGCCTTGACAGAGTAGCTGCGCTCTCCGTCTTCGCGCTTCGTGGACATGACGGTCAGGCCCATCTTCTTCCGAATCGCACCGGACAGGAACCCGCGGACCGAATGCGATTGCCAGCCGGTGGCCTTCATCAATTCCTTCGAGGTTACCCCGCCCGGCCGTTTCAGCAGGTCCAGGATCTTGGCGGTCTTGCTGCCTCCGCGGGCCTCTGGCTTGTCGACCTTGGCTTTCGTGCGGCTTGTGGGCGCTTTCCTAGCCGGGCTGGCCTTCTTCCCCGCCTTGGCTTTCGCGGGCGCGACCTTGGCGGCCCGTGCGCCAGCCTTGGCCTTGCGTTTGGCTTTCGGCTTCGCCTGCTCTGCCGCTGGTTTCGCGGTCTCGCCCAACCCTTGAATGCGTGCCCAAATTCGGCTGATGGCAGCTTTGGTGCTCTTGAAACTCTCCACGGGCGTCACACCCGGCAGGCTGTTCCAGATCGCGACCACTCGCTCCGCCGGCCAAGCCTTGGCGAGTTCTGCGAACTCCTTCTGGGTGCTGAAGCTGTCGAACGGGGTTGCCGTTGCAGCGACGGCTTCCTCAGGGGTGCCATGCGCTGTGATGTTGTTTTCGTCGTCGATGGTGAACGTCATTTTGAATCTCCTTTGATCCGCGTTCTTCGCGGTCATGACATGAATCACTCCAATCCGCTTGAAAAGCAAGGTGATTCTGGACACAATCGACCATGGCGAACGGATGGCGATTGGGATCCGGCGGCAACGCAGATGAGCCTTGGTGATGCCAGATGACCGGCCACGGCTCAAAATTCGGGAGGAGAATGGAGCAAGCGATCGCCGCCCTGATCTCGAACCCACGTAATCTGGAGGAGACCGCCAAAGTAGCCGGCATTTCGGTCGCAACGCTCAAGCGATGGATGCGCCTGCCGGAATTCAAAGCGGCCCATCTGCAGGCGCGCCGCGAGATCTTGTTTCAGGCAAACGCCCGCGTCCAAATCAACTCCGGCACTGCCGCCGCAGTGCTGTTGAAACTAATCGCAGACCCCGCTACGCCGGCTTCGGTAAGGGCACGTATCGCGCTGGGACTGCTGGAGCTAGCTAACCAATCTCTGGTATCGGAAGACCAGGAAGAGCGCATCGCAGCGCTCGAACAAGCCATGAACCAACAAAAATAGCGAGGCCCGCGTCGCCGCCCGCCCTGGAGCAAGTCGGCGGGCATCGAAATTGAAACGAAGGCTGATTTGGCATGGTTCTGAAGTTTTGAGCGTAAGCCAATCAACAGTTAGGAGTGTGCCCGATGGAGGTGAAAGTCGGCGTCACCAAAGGCGCTCGCTCACTCTCTCGATTCGGTAGTATATTTCAGGGACGGCGGCAACATCGTGACCGCATGGAAGCTTTCCCTGAAAGAAAGCTGAACGCAGCAATCTCAGATATCTTGCGGCCCCGCCGGTTTCGATATTTGCATACATTGTGGCGGGAGCTTTGCAGTGCAGTTTCGCGCACGGAAATGTCGCGGAAAACAAACTGGATGAATCATGGCATTCAGTTGCAGCACCGTAAAGATCCGATAGAGGGAAAACGTCTGCGCTGTCATAACTACGGACGCGCCCGCATTCTGGGCATCCAAAAGTTGCTTTCCATCCATCCGGCGGCCACGAAAGCGGAGATTCAAATTCTGTGTCAGATAATTGGCCCAGAGTTATTTGAGGAAGCACACCATACGGCAGAGGAATCGGCGTTGCACATCCCGGGCACTGAAGAAACGGCGCGGTGAAATATGGCCCTTCGTCGGGTTCTGAAGGCATTGGCTGAGAATATCACGCAGAAAGGCGATGGACATATGCTCGACGTGGTGGGGGCAGTGTTGGACGGACCAAAACGACGATAATGCGAGATAACGTTCGCTGCATAACATATTTCTCAGGGCCGTAATCCTTGAACCGAAGCCCATGCTGATCGAAGAACTCGGGACAGCGGCGGAAAGAAAAGCACTATGAGAAGTTTTGAAAAACGTCTCGCGGAGCTGGAGCGCGGGTTGCAGCGGGATGATCCGATCAATCTGCGGATGCCCGATGGATCCACAGTTAAACTTCTCGTCGGCCCTGGCCACGGAGTAAGTGATTTGTTGGCGCGATCGATTCGCGAAATGGCGACCGGCGTCGGATTTTCCCGCGACGTGGACACGATCCGGCGATCCATTGGCGGGACCGAAAGGGGCGGACACCTTATCGAGCTTTGTCGCGCCTTGCTGAACTCGCCGCAATGAAAGAGGAGGAGGGTTCAGATCTTGGTCGATTCTTATGGTCTGCTCGATCGCGATGAAAGATTGATTTTGAAGGCGCCGCTTTCGAGAGCAGTCGGCGATCGGAACGCGGGCTGGCCCCATCCAAGGAACGTGTTCCCAATCAGGTCAGAGCCAGCTCGAAGGGGGGTAGAATTACGAGATTTGAAAGACGCCTCCGTGCGCTGGAAGCCAAAGTAAGTGCGGACCCGCTGATTCTCTTCTTCGCCGACGGCAGCACGGCGAATATCCGTTGCCGCAGGGACTACCTGTTAGATTTGTTTGTGGGGGCTACCGGCCCGGCGAATCTGAGTCCCCAGCAGACCGCGCACCTGGAGCTAATCTTCAAGTCGGTGGGCGCGAAGGAACCGAGCGGCGGGCACATGGTCGAGGTGCTGAAGAGCTTGCTGGACGGGCCTTCCCGCAATCAGAGCAGCCGGCTGGATGACTCCGAATGAAACAAAGCAATCGCGTCCCTTTTGAAAAACACGCAGCTCAGCTTTCTGCCTTCAGCTAGCATCAAGAGCTTCGAATAGTTCGTGCCGTGCGGCGAGCGTTTCCCGCAGTTCACGCATTCGATGCTCATAGAATGAAGCTACCACGCGCGTCCTGATGATGATTATCTTGCCGGATCGCCGGGCCAGCATCGCCGCTAAGGAGATGTTATGTCGCTTCGGCTAAAATCCGCGTAACCAACTAAAATGAAATACTTATGAGCTTCCGGCGGTCCGCTGTGGCAGAGAAACGCCAGCACTCGGCGGAATGCTGTCCGCTAAATTATTCATAATCAAATACTTACAATCAGATCAGCCGTTGCACCCCTGTCCGAATCCCTGCCATTTTCCGCCATTTCCGGGCGACATGGTTCGCTGCGTACATCACGCTTGCGGTCGCGACATTCATTCGAATCCCACTCGCATCTGCGCGAGGCCCTGTTTGGCATCGCGGCGGGGGTGATGGTGCTGTTCGTCGGCATCCACAACGCCTGACACCGTGACCTACCACGTGTTCGTGAAGAGAGCGGGACAACGCCGAGAGGACTCCGCGACGGTTCCGCTGCCTACGCCAAGTCAATGGCGTTCTGCGGGACGTTCCCGGTGGTGATCGTGGCGCCGTTGACGGTGATGGACGCGGTGAACTGGAATGTCCCGCCCGAGTCTGCGGTATCGCAGACCGACTCCGGGCCGATCGTCGTACCGTTTGCCGCGGAAAACTTGCCGATTAGCGGATCGAACGGCGACGCCCAGCGGTTCCTGACGAACTGCACCAAAAAGTCGGTGACGACTGCGCCCGGAGGCACAATAGCATTGAATATAACCGAATCTCCGATGTTGACGTTCTGGATGGGAAGCTGCTGCTGTGGCGCCCCGTTCGCTGAATAGGTCATCGGATTAGCGGGATTCGTGGTATCCCAAAATACCGTGTTGGCTACGCCCCTCACTCCAAGGGCGAAGGGTACCGTGTTATCTCCTCCGGATTGCATATCCGGATCGATCGTCCTTAAGCCGGGTATGTTAATGCTGTATTTCAGATGACCCCTCTGAGTTAAAACGGTCAGAAAGGAACTCGCGCCGCCTGCCGGCGCGCCGAGAGACGGCATTCCGAAGAACGAGGTGTTCTGCGAGAAGTCCAGGCTGTAGGGCATAAGCTGGAGGTTGCCGTCAACGGACACCTGGACCAACCACCCTACTTGATCGCCCACGTTTACGCCAAGCGGGTCGGCGGTTTTGTTGTCGTAGTACGAATTGATCTCGTACGGAAGTGAGCCGTGCGGCTCGATGGTGACGACGACCTGAATCAGGTGCGCCTGCGGCTGGGGCATAGGGGGTTCCTTTCGGACCACCATCTTACTCCAAAAAATACGCAAATTCACCGATTTATTTTTGCTCAGCGACGATTTGCTGATAGCGCGGATCGTTCCTGAGAACGTTGAAATCGGGTTCCTGGCGGATTTCGCGGGCACTCTGGCCTAGCGAGAGACTTTGTTTGAGGGCGGCGAGGGCAGCATCGGGGTCGCCGGCGACCGCATAGACGCGGGCCGCATAGAAATGACCGCCGGCGTCCGACGGGGCCTGGGCGACTGCGCGGCGGGCCTCGCGGAACGCGTCGGCGTTTTGGCCGAGCTTGGCGAGGTAGAGAGCGTAGTTCTTCCGCAGGGTGGGATTATCCTCTTTGATCGCGAGTTGCTGTTGGGCGAGGTCAGCGGCCTTTTCGAACGCGCCGCGCGCACGCTGTTTTTCGGCGGGAAGCTGCCACAGCGCGTCACCGAGATTTCCCCAATTAATGGGATTGGCAGGTTGCAGGCGGGTAGCGGCCTCGCATTGTTTTGCTGCGTCCTCGTAGCTCCCCAGGTAGAAGCGAACGGTGCAGAGATTGGCGTATCCAAGAGGGGTCGGTTTGATGGCGAGCGATTTCTCGAAGGCTTTGCCGGCGTCGGCCCAACGGCTCATCCGGAAATACATGGCGCCGAGGTTGTAGTAGAGCGACGGAGTTTCAGACGCCAGTCCGATGCCGGTGAGGAACGTCTTCTCGGCGAGATCGTATTGCTGGTGACGGGAATAAAAGTCGCCGAGGTTTTCGTACAAAGGCCAATAGCCAGGCCGGAGTTTGAGCGCCTGAAGGTAGATTTTCTCGGCTTGTTTCGGATTTCGGGCGCTGTCCCAGGTGTCGGCGAGGAGCCGAAAGGCTTCGACGTTAGCCGGGTCCATTTTCAGGACTTGTTCGAAAAGACGGATGGCGTCCGGCCAGTTTCCGGTGGCTTTGCGGATCAGCGCCTGGGCCATGAGGATGTCAGGCGTCTGTCCCGCAGCCGCGGCTGTGGCTACCTCCGCATCCGCCAATCCCAACCATTTGGGATCGCGCGTGGCGAGATTGAGACGCAAATACGCCTCGGCGAGCTTGGTTCGGGCAAGCGCGAACGCGGGGTCGGCGTCCACGGCCTTCTTGAAGTAACCAGCCGCGGCGGTGTAGTTGCGATCCTGAAGGGCGCCGCGGCCCTGGAGAAAGAGATCGTAGGCGATGGAGTTGGCTGTAGTCTCGCCAGGAGCGCGGCCTTCGCGTAGCAGGGGGCTGGCGCCGAGCATGTCGCCCAGGCTGGCGGCCAACTGACGCTCGAGGGCGACGTTTTCTCCCGCGGGGATCTTCAGGATGCGCGAGTTCTTCTGGCGGAGGATGCGGGCGTCGCTCAGATCGAGGGTCAACTCGAGTTCGTCGTGGTTTTTCTGGCTGCTGCCGGTGAGGGCGAGAGTGGCGTTGAACTGTTTGCGCGCCTCCGCGATCGTATGAATCTGGCTGCGCCGGACTTCGGAGGAGGGGACAATCATGATGGTGTTACGCAGCGCTTCGGCGCTCGACAACACGCTGGTGACGGTTTCCTGGAGACCGTCGACAAGGGCCTGATTCGCGGGATCACCGCCGAGATTTTCGAACGGAAGCACCACCAGTGTTTCGGACGGGACCGCGGTTGCGGCCGTGCGGTGGAGGACGGCGTAGATCGCGCCAGACAGCAGTCCGACCAACACCAGCAGAGCGCCCGCCCACCACAGACGCCGACGCGGACGGAGGGCCGCGCTGGGGGCTTTGATGGTCACGGTGGTGAGCTCGGACGCCGCGGGATGTACCGTGGTGGTTCCGCGGATGGCGTCGGCGAATTTCTGGACGCTCTCGAAGCGGCCCTCGGGTCGCACGGACGTGGCGCGATCGACGGCCGTCAAAAGGGACGGGTGAAGATCCGAGCGGAGTTTCGACAGTGGAGTGGCGCATCCTCGCAGCACCTGCTCGACCAGACCGCCGACGCCGGAGCCGCCGTGCATCGGCCGTCCCGCAGCCATTTCGTAGACCACCGCACCCAGCGAATAAAGGTCGCTGCGCGTGCTGGAGGGTTCGCCGAGCAGAATCTCCGGCGCCATGTAGGCGACGGTGCCGACGGCGCTGCCGGGCTGGGTGATGTCCTGGGCATCGATCGGTTTCGCCAAGCCGAAGTCGACCAGCTTGAGATCGCCGTGCTCGCTGAACATGCAGTTGCCGGACTTGATGTCGCGATGGAGGATCCCTTTGGAATGGGCGAAGGCGAGGCCGGAACTCAATTGCACGGCGTAATCCAGGATTTCGGAAGGAGTCAGACGGCGCGCACGGTTTCGGTCGCGAAGTGTGCCACCGGAGAGGAATTCAAGCGCGAGGAACGGCGCGCCATCCCACTCCCCGGCTTCGAAGATGGTCGCTATGGCGGGATGGTTGAGTGCGGCAATCGCCTCGGCTTCGCGCCGGAAGCGTTGGACCGCGCTGGTGCTGTCCTGTTCGCCGTCTTCCGCAATGAGGAATTTGAGCGCGACAATCCGGTTCAGACGGCGGTCGCGGGCGCGGTAGACCACACCCATACCGCCCCGGCCGCATCGCTCCAGGATCTCGTAGTGGGGGTGTTCGGTAAGCCCTTTCATGCGGCCGCCAACGCAGCACGAATAAAGCGTCAGAGATGTCTGCACAACAGCCGGCTACCGGGCTTGCGTTTGTTCTTATGTTATCGAAAATGCGTACCGGGACGTGAGACGGGCCTCCGCTTCCCGTGGTGAAGCACTGATGAATGGCAGGGACGACGGGGCTCGAACCTGAACCCGCTATTGACAGTGAGTCGCAACGAGCGGTAAGTGTTTGAGTCTACGTGCGCGCGATTTGGCGATTTGGCAACCAGGAGCAACGCCTTTCACCGACATGTATGCGCCGTGTTCCCTTTCATTTGGTGCTGTAGTCGGATTCTCGTTGATAGTGACTTCACGCTGCACTGCTAGCTGCCAACTCCTGAGTCACGGCCCAACCGTACACTACTTCTTCAGATTCCGGGTTTGGCGCGGAGTCGAGGAGCTACAAAACTCCAACTGTTGACCTCCTGAACGGTGAACGAGGAGGGCATGGCCGACTCGGCGTCTAGCGCTGGACCGGGCCAAGATACTTGTCAAGAAACGTGAGAGTCTCGCGAACGGCGTCTGGGCGAGGAAACGCACCGTGGCCCCCTTCATAGATCACGTGCTTCTTGTCTTTTTCTAGCGTGCCAAGCAATCGAAAAAGCGGATTTTGCGCGGACTCTACCGGAAAGTAGCCGTCGTATCGTCCGTTCACCATGAGGACTGGAATGGTCAGATGCGAAACGAAATTGACTGGATCGGCCTCCGGGAGATAGCGCACTGTGATCTGAAAACCGCCCGACTGCAGTATCGCCGCCTTGATTCTCTTTTCGAGCGTTGGTAGGAGCAAGGCTTGAGCCGCACCGGCGCTCGTGCCGATATAAGCCACCTTGCCGCTTTCCATGTCCTTTCGCGTCTCCAGGTAGTCGAGCGTTCGGCCCAGGTCCTTCACCCATGCGATCGCGTGGTCGCGAAAGAAGGCGGGCGGCTGCAAATCGCCCGCCAAGCCATCTCGCCGCTCATACGTGCCCTTATAAATGGGGACGATCAGTGCCCTCCCGCTTTTCAAAATAAAGTCGTAATTGTCCTCGAAGCTCGACAGATCGAGCGTCTCATCGGAATAGGCGAACCCGCCTGGAAAATATACAACCGACTGGAAGGGAGGCTGGGCGTTCCTAGGAAGCAAAACGTAAGCTGGCACACGCTCCTGCCCGTACGCGGCGTCGAAGCTCACCCTCGTTCGCGACCACTCTCCCATGATTTCGGTCCGTTCTACTTGCGGATTTAGCTCCCCTTTGTCGTAGGTATACATTTCGGTATAAACGTTGTAGATATTGTCCGGAACCGGACTCTCTTTCCAGTAATCCCGAGTCTTGACGGCGATACGCGCGACTGCAGCTGCACTGGGCGCCGAGTCGAGTTTAACGTTGCGGAAACCAAAGTTCGCCAGCCGGTCCCAGGGCGATTGGGCGTCGGTGTAATTGAACATATAGGTCGGTTCGCCAAAGCCTCCACCCAGAATTAATCTCCTGCCGTCCCCGGCCTCATTCAGGCACCACTCCTTCACATTGCCGGCCATGTCCGTCGTGCCGGATCCGCTCAGTGCGCTATCGCTTCCAACCGGCTGCGCTCCTTCGCGGCGGAAGTTACTGCCGGAAGTAATCACGGGCGTATAGTTCGTCGATTGCGAGGCAAGGGTCCAGTGGTACGCCGTGGGGAGGCTCTTTCCCGCAAACTCCGCATACGCCGCAGCCTCGTACCAACTAACTCCGGCGACCGGATATTTCTCGTGCCCCCGTGGATAATCTCCGACTTCCCAAGTCGCCGGACCGGGGCGCCCCGTCGAATCGTGAAAAAACGCGATGGCTTGTTCCCATGAAACCGCGCGACCGTCTCTCACGAAGGGCTGCTTCCAGAACTCGCGCCTGTGGTAGCCTCCCGCCTCGACAAATTTCTTATACTCCTCATTCGTGACCTCGTGCCGGTCAATGAGAAAATCGTCGATCTGGACCGAAGGCGCTTTTGATGTAGGGTACCCCAGGCCGGTTCTGCCGCCCGGGACAACTACCATCCCGGCTGGAACGCTGCCCGCGGGTCGAAGCTTTAACGTCCGATCTACCCTGCCATGATAGCCAGGTGTAGGCGGCCCGAGGGGCCGGTCAATGAAAAATGCAGCGGCAAATCCAGGCTTGACCAGCCGCCAGACGTAGTCATCGCGAGGAATGCGGACCTTCTGGAGAGGCGTTTTTCCGAGTGCTTTCCAGGTATTCGGATCTCCCCGATAGGGTCGAATCGAAACGTCGGCTCCTGTAGGCACACTGGCGATTGAGACTTCTCCCGTCGCGCGGATCCACAGTCGCTCGAGCGTCGGGTCCTTCGGAAGCACTGAGTGCGCTTCCAGCGTCAGCGTCGCGGCCTTGACATACTCCCCGGAGTCGACCAGCCGTGTGATCTCGGGCGTCGCCGTCTCAAGTGCCCATCGCTCGCGTGACCACCCGCGCCACAGCCAACCCGCAAGGACGACGGCGAGAACGGCTGCGGCTCCAACCGTGATCCACGCATTCCTTGATAGCCTCACGGGCCGGGCCGGCGCCAGAGAAGCCTCTAATGACTCCAGCTCGCGGTGGACCTCACCAGCGCTTCCGTAGCGATTCGCGGGATCCTTCTCTAGCAGTTTCCGGATGATGGACTTTAGCTTTCGGGGCGCTACAGTGTCACCAATGTCGCGCGGTTGAACGTGCAGAATCGCTTCGGCGAGGGCCATCGGCGAACTTCCTGTGAAGGGGCGTTCTCCGGTGACCATCTCATACAGGACCACCCCGAAGGAGAAGAGGTCCGCGCGCTGGTCGACCGGATTGCCCAAGGCTTGCTCCGGGCTCATATAAGCCGGCGTTCCCAGGATTACTCCGCCGCCCGTCGCAGCCAGCGTCCACGTCGGTGAGAGAGAGGGATCTTCCGCCGGTGCCGACTCATGCGCCGCCTTGGCCAAGCCAAAATCGAGCACTTTGATTACGCCAGCGGGCGTGATCACGATGTTGGCGGGTTTCAAGTCGCGATGTACGATTCCTTTTTCGTGCGCTGCCTCCAGGGCCTCTAAAATCTGTTTTGCATGGCGGAGAGCGGTCGCCAACGGCAGGGGTCCCTTTAAGGTCTCCCCCGGAACCAGCTCCATTACTAGCGCACGGATACCGCCACCATCTTCGACACCATAAATCTGCGCAATATTGGGGTGATTCAGCGAAGCGAGAACCTTCGCCTCGCGGGTAAAACGGACCATCCGGTCCGCATCTTCGGCGAAGGTGAAGGGCAAGACCTTGATGGCGACTTGGCGGCCCAGCTTGGTGTCCGTCGCCCGGTAGACAGTGCCCATGCCACCTTGACCGAGCTTCCCTGAGATGCGATAGTGGCCGATGGTGCTAGGTGCATCATCCCCCACCGGGCTTGCAAACGTGATGCCGGCATCGGACTCGTACGCGAGCAGCAACTCGATTTCCCGGCGAAGTGAATGGTCCCCGCCGCAGGCTTCGTCGAGAAATGCGGATCGCGCCTGGGGTGTAAGGTCAACGGCTTGGTGGAAAATGTTATCGACCTGCTCCCATCGGTCGCTCATATTGCACCCCCAACTAGGGAACTGCGTTAACTTCGAGACTGCATCTACAGAGTGTATACGGATGCACAGCGCGCATGCAGGGGATTCGATCGCGGGGCCTCATCAAATCTTTTCACCGGCCAGAAAAGCTCTCAGCCATGCCTCGCCAAGCCGCAGGTCGCGTTTCACCGTGGAAACCGTTAGGCCGAGGGCGGCCGCGACCTCTTCCCGGTCCATGCCGCCGAAGTAGCGCATTTCGATTACCTTGGCCTTCCGTTCATCGACCGCGGCCAGCCGGTCGAGGGCCTCGCTGACCTCCAGCACATCCGGGGCGCGGCCGAGCGAAACAGCCACGCAATCATCCAGAGTGACCGCAGCCGCACCGCCGCCCCGCTTGACGGCCTGATGGGCGCGGGCGTGGTCTACTAGAATCATGCGCATCAGCCGGGCCGCGATGCCGAAAAACTGCGCCCGATTCTCCCATTGCACCTGCTGCGATGGGTCGAGCAGTCGCACGAAGGCTTCGTTGATGAGCGCCGTCGGCTGCAGCGACTGGCCGGGACGGGCTCGCCGCAGATATGAGCGAGCCAGCTTGTGCAGTTCTCCGTAGACCTGAGGAGTCAGTTGTTCGAGGGCCGCCGGCTCGCCTCGTCCCCAGGCGATCAGTAACTCGGAAACGGACAGAGATCCCCCCACGAAAAAAATTATCCCAAAAATTGCTGACGGGTTAGCCGTTTGGTCCTCTGTTTCCGAAAGTACTTAGTGCCGGGCACACACGGCCGGGCGGAAAGAAACTAAGGAGAGAGAACCCCATGTTCAACAAAATGAGCTTGTTCGTCCGAGCGCTAGTCACGTTCACCGGCCTCCTCGGCGCATCAGCCGCGAATGCTCAAACTCGAAATTGCTACACCGTCGCAAGCCTTCAGGGCAGCTATGCGGTTGTCGCCAATTATGGCGCTAACGTGGCAATTGCGCTTGGGACCAGGTTTTATGATGGAAACGGAAATCTGACAGCGACCTTCATCGTGAACGAGCCCACGGCTGGTTCAACCACTGGAGCAAGAACCCTCGTAACCGGTACGCAGACGGGAACATACACCGTGAATTGCGACGGCACAGGCAAGATATATCGCATTCTCACGGCATCAAACGGCATTACGTCGACCCAAACGGATGACTTCATCATTACCGGGGCAATCGTCCAAAACGGGCTCATCGCCACTTCGATAGTAGACGCTGTGGAAACTCCCAGCGCTATCGTTGCGGGTGGCATCTTTGTGACCCGTATTCAAACCAGGCTGCCAGACTATTTCAATTAGACTAACGGGCAACTCGGGAAGACCCAAGGGAGACTATGAGTCTCCCTTCCCACGAAAACGGATAGGGCCGCGCAGGAAACGCGTCAGATGCTGTGTCACCGGCTATCCTTCCACTATCTTTTCCAACGATCCTACCAGAACCGCCGTTCAGAGTAAGGGAAGCGTCGCCGACCATCCGCTCGGAAACAAACTGTGGCCAGCCGCCGGAAACCTATCTGACACGGACGAGCTCGCGCAGTAGGTACTGCCCGCCACGTCTGATTTCAATGAACAGGTGATCGCCCGCAATTCGGAATGGCCGCGGCTCATCCATTCCGATATAATCCGGCCGATTGGCGCCCTCTACATGATGGACCACCACTCCCTTTACTAAATCTACTGTGTACGTTCCAAAGTACGCAGCGTAGGCGAGGAAGGCTTCCTTATACGTGTCCGGTTCAGCCTTGCCCTGCATCAGGCCGGGCACGTCTTTCACAGGTGGATCCCGCATAATCTGAACCGACAGGTGCCCGGTCGGATCATAGACAAATATCCTGTCGGCTTCTTCCCGAACGGGTAGATGACGCTGCCATCCGCGTTGTGGTTTTCAAAGGCGACCAGTTTCCAGGTACCTATTATTGAAGGCGGCGATTGCGCCCAGACTGCCTCAGCGATCAAGGAGAAAGCAAATGCGGCAAGAAAGTATCCTTTATAATTACCGGTCAGTCGGCGGAGGAACATTGGCAAAATATACCACTGTTCCGCTTGGATTACGGCCTATCCGTCAGTTATTTCACTCGCGGAACCCACACGCTTCCAGGCTCTATGCGATCAAGCCGCCGATATCGATTGGGTGGTCCACGTCAAGCCTCCCTTCGGCGGACCACGCCGAGTACTCAAGTATCTGGCTCGCTACACGCATCGCGTCGCCATCTCCAACCATCGATTGCGCTCACTCGAAAACCGCCGGGTCAGCTTCGACTGGAAAGACTACGCCGATCACTCCCGCACTAAGACCATGACTCTGGATGCTGTCGAATTCATCCGCCGCTTCCTCCTGCACGTTCTGCCCGCCGGCTTGGTGCGCATCCGCCAGTTCGGCTTCTTGTCCAATCGTGTTCGCGCAGACAGGCTAAATCTCTGTCGTGCCCTGCTCGCGACTCGGCTCCCATCACCTTGCGACCCATCTGCACCTGCCGCTTGCGATGCGCCAGCCTGTCCCATTTGCAAGCTCGGCAAGTTGCTCGTCATCGACATCTTAAGCGCCGGGTCGCGGACCTTCCCCGACACGTCATGACGCCATCCCTGGTCCTGCAAAGTCTCGATTGTTCCGCCCCGCGTGCGGGATTTTCGTCGAAGTGTGTCTTCACCGGTCGACGGCGCCGTCGTAGCGTCTCCCGTCGTCATTTCTCGCCGTCAGAAACACACGAACGCCTACCCGATCGCGCATTCTCACGCCTTGCCGAACCCAGATTCTGACCGAAAACGACCATTCAAACCCCATAGCTGATCCGGCCCAGTTCAATGAATTCTATCGGAAGTGCTCGCGCCGACTACTCTGCACAATGCAACCTCTGGCACGCGAGCACTCCCGATAGAATGCTCTTCATTTCGACCCATTCCGCGTTGATTTTCCAAGTGCGAAGCGTGACCAAGCACTTTCGATCAGCCGTCAAAGTGCGAGGATAGTACAGATGCAGCGGAACGGTCTCAACAACGCATTGTGGATCGTTCAGTGGCTGCTGACAGCCCTGTTTCTCTTCACCGGTGGATTCAAGCTGGTCCTACCCGCGATGGAGTTGCAGAAGCAGTCGACCTTGTCGGTTCCTTTTCTGAGATTCATCGGCGTGGCGGAGGTGTTCGGAGGATTGGGCCTAATCGTTCCGGGGCTTCTGCGCATCCGCGTCTGGTTGACGCCGCTGGCCGCCGCCGCCCTGGTGATCATCATGATCGGCGCGACGGTTACGACGCTCGAATCCGGTAGTATCGGCGAGGCGGTTTTGCCCATGGTGACTGGCGTTCTATTGGCGTGGATCGTATACGCGCGCATGCGACTGGTTCCACTCCGGGGACGCAACTAGCTTATTCCCTGCATAATGTACCTCGTCTGGACACGCGACGTTCGTTTTCTACTGGCTGATGTGGGGCATTAACGACTCCGGGGAACGATGGCCCAGTGGCGCCATTCTTCGAGTGGCGGACGATCCGCGCGGGGTCGCAACTCGCAACTACACGGGCCTGCCTGACTTGACGGAACGTTGGATTCGCGTGTGCTCAGCCAGTGTATCCCCACACCCTGACCATCTCGACCAT
>JBEKBK010000064.1:0-22462 GCA_050015435.1 Bryobacteraceae bacterium | reverse complement strand
AGCTCGCGAAGTTCGCCCTTCGCGGCTCTTCTGTTTTATCGCAGGTTTTTCGGGGTCCCCAAATGGGGTTCTCAGTCAGGCGGGGCGATGCGGTTCAACCGCTGTGCATAAGTCAACTGTCACCAAGCCGGTTGGCCTGCATCCTTGTAAGTGCGAGGTGAACCCTATGGCCAAGATCAAGCAGTCTGGATTTCTATTCTTAGTGCTGGTGCCGGCTCTGGCGATATCGAAGGCAGCAGACCTGGGCCCGGAGACCTTACAGGCTTGGGACCATTATGTCCAGATGGCGGACTTGCGCATGAAGGCGCGCGTGAAGTCGGCGGCGATGTTTCTCTGGGTAGATGAAGCTCCGTTGCGAAGCCAACGCGTCCGCGACGGCGAGGTCCTGGTGTCGTGTATGGATGGCGATAGAACAGAGGCATTGGCAAACGGGCTGATCCACGATTGGGCCGGTGCGGTTTTTATCCCCGACGTTACGATAAACGACGTCTTCGCAGTAGTTCAAGACTACGATCGATACAAGGATTTCTACAAGCCGGCGGTCATTGACGCGAAATTGCTGGGCCGGACAGGCGAAGAACGCAAGTTCTCCATGAGCTGGCTGCAGAAGGTGCTGTTCGTAACGGCTGCCCTGGATGGTGAATATAAGTCGTCATACTTCCAGTTGAATCCCAGGCGCTGGTACAGCATCACTCGCAGCACCAGGGTGCAGGAAGTTCGGGAGTATGGGCAACCCGGCGAGCGAAAGCTTCCTCCGGACCAAGGAAATGGTTATCTTTGGCGGCTGTTCAGCATTGCAAGATACGAGGAACGAGACGGCGGTGTATACGTTGAACTCGAGGCGATCGGATTGAGCCGGAACATTCCGGTTTCGCTCCGTTGGTTCGTGGCTCCCGTCGTGGATCGGCTGTCTCGGGATTCCGTTACGGCTTCGCTCCGGCAAACGCGCAGCGCGGTCAATTCGATGACGGAAGTTGCGAGCCGGGTCGCGGGGGGGGAATCGACTATCCCTGCCAAAGGTGCGCTGGATGCTCATGTCAGCCAAAGTAGCAGCTTCTCTGTTTGGAGGTCGGAATGACTGCAACTCCGCTGTTTGGACCTATTCTCTGTCCATTGGACTTTTCTGAGCTTTCAGCGAGCGCCCTCCGTCTGGCCGCTCTCATCGGAAGCCGTTGTTCCTGCCCAGTAACGGCCCTGCATGCCCTGTGGTTCGAAGTGCCACCCTATTTGATTGCAAACCAGACGGAACAGATCGAAGCACAACTTCGGGACTCACTCGAAGACCCGGTCCACCTTGCAGCGTTTTGTAGGCGAGACGGTTAAGGGTTACAGCCTGGCCGTCCGCGTCGAGGAGGGCGATGCAAGCCAAGCCATTCTCCGCGTCGCGCAGTCCACAGGTTCCGGACTGATCATCATGGGAACGCACGAACCCACTGGTCTCAGCCGCTTGACGCTAGGCTCGGTAACAGAGCAAGTGCTACATAAAAGCAATATTCCAGTACTCATGATCCGCCCAACGGATCGTGTGGCGGGGATCTCGAAGATCCTTTGCGCGGTCAACGATTCAGAGGTGTCGCAGAGGACTCTTAAGCATGCCGCCAAGCTGGCGAAATGCATGGGCGCTCGATTGACCGTGATCCATGTGTTGGAGGCAGAAGGCCGGCGCGCCATTCCGGACTTGTGTGCATGGATCGCGCAGCAGGACCGTCCCAACAGTGAAATCGAGGAAGTGACCAGACACGGTCATCCCGTGGAGCAGATCATTCGGTCGGCCGCCGAGCTAGACGCAGATCTGCTCGTGGTCGGAGTCGAGCACAAGTTATTTCTTGACAAAACCGTTGATCGGGCCAACGACTGCTCAGCTTTTGCTGCATGCACCGTGCGCAGTACTGGCTGTGGCGGGAGGAACAACAGAAGATGCTGTACAGGATCAGAACCCCAGGCCGCTTGATGAAATTGAGCGAGGGCTTCTGGAATCGGTCGTTCACCATCGGTTTGGCGTCATCGCAATCCACGACCTTCGCGACACGATGAGGAAGAAAGGTGTGGAGCTGGCAATGGCGTGCCGAATCTACGAGGTCTGCAATCCGCTTCAGGCCAAGAAAGTGCTGGAGGCCGACGGCGCCATCTCGACGGCTCTGCCGTGCCGCATCTCGGTGTACGGCTCCGAGGGCGGTCACACTCTAGCGACGATGCGCCCCACGGAAATGATGAAGATCTTCGCCAACGCCGACATTGAGCGGGTGGCACAGGAAGTAGAAGAAGTTGTTCTCCAGATGATGCGGGATGCCGCCGGCGAGGGGGACTGGACGGGCGGTGGCGACACAAGCGTCAACGACGCTCCCGCGCTCAAGCAGGCCGAGGTCGGAGTGGCCGTGGCGAATGCGACCGACGTCGCCAAGGCGGCTGCCAGTATCGTCCTGACCAACCCAGGCCTCGGAGACGTGGTGTCCGCTGTTGAGACCAGCCGGCGAATTTATCAGCGCATGCTGACGTATACGCTCAACAAGATCATCAAGACCTTGGAGGTAGCCCCGTTCCTGTCGCTCGGCGTGATGCTCACGCGAACGCGTGGTGACGCCCTTGCTAATCGTATTGCTTCTGTTTACTAACGATTTTGTCACCATGTCGATTGCAACGGACCGCGTCTCGTTCTCCAAACGGCCCGATCGATGGCGCGTCCGATCTCTGGTGATGACCGCGGCGCCGCTGGCAGGTATTCTGGTTGTGTTTTCGCTCTCCGTGCTCTTCATCGGGTGGCATGTGTTGAGGCTGCTAACGCCGGAAATCCAGACGCTGGCCTTCCTCACTTTAGTGTTCGGCGGACAGGGGACCGTGTACCTCGTCCGTGAGCGGGGTCATCTTTGGCACTCGTCCCAGCCCCTGGATGCTGCTGAGTTCCGGCGCGGACATTCTAATCGTCAGTGCTCTTGCGACACGAGGCGTACTGATGGCTCCTCTTCCGCTTCTCCTTGTCGTCGGTCTACTCGGTGCGGTGATGTTCTATCTTTTCGTCGTGGACTACCTGAAGGTACAGATTTTCAAGTACTTCGGAGTTGTCTGAAACGGCTGCTCATCATTGGCGATATCGCACGGAAATCACCAGGCGGCCTGCGTGAAAGCACGCACCGATAAACACGAAGTCAAGTCATCTAAGGTACGTCTGTTGGTTCCCCGAATGCCTTATAGCTGTCGATGCCTCATTTGGCAAGAATCTTGGTGCCCGTCGACTTTTCCGAGCCAAGCCGCGGAGTGCTCCGTCACGCAGCGGCGCTTGCACGGCATTATGACGCCAAGCTCACGCTGCTGCACGTAGATGAACTGCCCGGTCTGCTATCCAGAGCCAGGCGCTTTGGCCTCAAGAATGCGAATTGGGAGTCCAGCCTGGCCGAACAGGCGGCTGGGCGAAGAGCCGAGTTAGAGACTTTCGGCGCCGCTGAGCTGGAGGGAATGGCTGTCCAGAGGCTGACGCGGACCGGCGATCCGGCTCACGAGATTGTGAATCTGGCTCGCGACGAGAAGACCGATCTTATTCTGATGCCCACTCACGGATACGGACCTATACGCCGTCTACTGCTGGGGTCAGTGACAGCAAAGGTTTTGCATGACGCGGACTGCCCGGTGTGGACGGAGTCCCACGGCTCCGAAACATCGGAGAGCAGCTCTGCAAAGCCGCGGCGTGTGATTTGCGGCGTAAGACTCGACACAGAGAGCGAAAAGGCTCTGTCGTGGGCCGCCGAATTCGCTGTCGAATCTGGTGCGACGCTGGTTGTAGCGCACTCGATCCCCATGCCTACCCCCGAGGCGATCTATCTCGCGAGCTGGTACGAAAGCGCCAGGCGCAGCGCCGAAGAGCGCATTAGAAACCTTACTAGCGGAATTAGCGGACTTCCGGTCACGCCCACGGTTGTCATCCTCGACGGATACGCGCCAGAAGCACTCGCCGTTTCAGCGAGGGACCTCGCGGCCGAGTTATTGGTGATTGGGCGGAACTGTTCCTCGGGACTTCTTGGGCGATTGAATAGCGAGGCGTACGAAATCATTCGGTCTGCCCCGTGTGCCGTCGTCAGCGTCTAACCACGAGAGGCCAGCATGCTGACCCTTTTCAAGGAGTGGACTACATACCTCGCGGGTGGGATCGAAACGGCGGCAGCGATCATCATAGCTATCGCGGCAGTCAAAGCAACTCACGGATGACTTCAGCGACGGCGGCAACCATCGCAGCGATCATCATAGCCATCGCGGCAGTCAAAGCAACAGTTCGCGCGATTGCGCTCCTCATGTCTCGTGCCGACCCGCTCGATGAGCAGAAAGAAGGGATCCGTCTCACTCTTGGCCACTGGCTGACCGTCGCCATCGAGTTTGAGCTCGCCGCAGACATTTTACGAACCGCCGTAGCCCCGACCTGGAATGTCATCGGGCAGCTGGCCGCGATTGTGGTTCTCCGAACGGTTCTCAATTTTTTCCTGTAACAGGAAATCGCCAGGGCGGCAAAGAGAAAAGCATCAGCCTGAAACTCGCGGGCGTGCCGACAAAGGCCCCTGAGTTGCAACTTGCAGGAATGAGGCGGTTTTCGAATGAGCGAGCCCATTCGCGGCGGCGTACAACCATCTCGGTGCGGTGCGCCGAGAGACGGTTCGCCCATGTATCGCTTCACCGATCGGTTCGTTCTGGTCTTTGTTCTGATGTTCGGCGGCTTGCTCCGCGCCCAGAAGCCTATTCCGGTCATCTTTGACAGTGAAATGGGCGATGACATCGACAATGAGTTTGCGCTCGCTCTCGCTCTGCAATCACCAGAACTTAACGTGCGTGCCGTCACCATCGTCGGAGACGACGTGGAGAACCGCATGCGTCTTGCCTGGAAGGAACTGGGATTGTACGGCCGGCGCGACATCGCGCTCTGCCGGGGTGCCTCTGAGCCGTTGCTCGATTCCACCGCAGGGCGCTCGTCACATTTTGACATCCTGACCCCGGGCGATCTATTGCCACCGTCAATTGATTGCGACGCTATTAGTCTGATCGCGAATACTGTACTCTATTCGTCCGAAAAGCTCACGCTGATTGCCACGGGCCCGTTAACCAACCTCGCCCTGGCGATGAAGGTTGATCCCCGGATCAAGACGAACATCGCCCGTATTGTTCTGGCAGGAGGTGCCTTCGATCCGCCGCGCGCCGAGTACAACATCCAGCGTGACCGCATTGCCGCCGAGATCATTTTCAGTTCCGGCGTCCCGATCACGGTCGTCAGTCGCGATGTCACCAAGGAATGTACGCTTGAGGAGAGCGATCTAGCGCGGTTACGCGCCGCGCAGAACCCGGCTTCGCAATTCCTGGTGCGGCTGATCGAGCTGTGGCAGAAGGGGCAGAGGAATGAGTATCCGACCCTCCATGATCCGCTGGCGGTCGCCGTTGCGTTCGAGCCTGCGTTGACCGGGTCCCGGCTTGGCAAAATTGCTGTGGATACAGCAGACCCGAAGACGTACGGCACGACACGATTCCTGCCAGCGGATGAGTTGCCCAAAGGTCAGTCACCGAACATCGCGCTTGCAAGCCAGGTGGATGGTCGTGGGTTCTTAGACCTTTTGATTAAACGTCTCGCTGCGCCGCCCCGCTCTGGCGTTCACTAGAGGCTTCGTCTCCCGCGACGCGAAGCGCGAACGTATCGAGGAATAGCGCCGCTTAGAGATTCAACATGGCGATCACAACGGCAAGAACCATCAAAGCTGCGGCGATACAGACGGCGGAGAACCTTCTCGTGGAGACGTTGCGCGAACGCGATGCCGGCCAGCATGCCGGCGAACGCAAAGAGCAGAAAGCCGCCGAGGAGGCTCAAATCGACATGCACGTAGCGCAATTGCCCGACTAGTCCTGTCGTCGAGCTGAGAGCGATCACGGCGAGTGACGTGCCTCCGCCATTCGAGTGTCTAGGCCCGCTGAAAACACGAGCGCTGGGACGATCAGGAATCCACCGCCGACGCCGGAGTCAAGCACCTTTTCCGCTTCCGAGTTAGAGCTGCAATGCGCCAGGATCGCTTGCAGCAAATCGCTGGTCTGCGTCATGCAGGAAAAAGGCGCGCTGTCCGAGTCCCCATAAGGGGGCCGAACGAAACTCATCCGGACCGGCTGAGCCCTGGGTAATTCCGTCGGCGAGTCCGGAACCCATGTGGTGGACCGCAAGATCGGAAAACAAGTTGGCATTTTTGTGTCTGCGAGCCGCCGTTGCAGAGTCGCCCGTGGTCAACGTCGGTGTGTGGCAGGTGGCGTATCCGGTACTCGAAAACAATTTCTCGCCGTTCTGAATCGAGATCGAACAGAGCGGGCCCGTACAGGACGGAGTTGGCTGGTCCAGAAACTTCATGAATCCCATGAACGCGATGATATCCGCGGGCACGGTATTCCCGGTGTTGAATCCCGAGGCGCTTTCCGGCGTTGCGTTGGTCGCGCAGTTCGGACCTTCTTCGCGTTCGGTCGGGAAGTTTTCGTTGGTGACGCCCATTTCGACGTTGTAAGCTTCGCCCGCGAAAATCAGCAGGGATTTATTCTGTGCCTTCCAACCAAAAGCGGGTGACGGTTCCGTCATTGGCGCTGGTGTTGACGTGACCCTGGATGCGGAAGAACGCCTTGCGCCCTGAGGATCGCTCGCCAGATTGTTCTTGATGGTGGTATCCGTGATCGCTTCGATCAGCCCGGCGCCGAATACGGGCGTCGGAATTCGAAAGATGATATTGTCGGCGTCGCTGAAGTCCGGGTGCGAGATCGAGTAGCCATGGGGGCTGTCCGCGCGCCCGGCGATGGTGAAAATATCATGCACGCCTCCATCCGGAGTGTTCTCGCCTAACGCTGTAAACGTGCGGCCGCCGTTTCCCAGAAGAATACCAACGCTATTCGTGTTCGTGTGAACCACGGCCAGGTCGGGAATGCCATCACCATTAAAGTCCGCCACTGTGATTGAGCTGGCACCGGTCGTCAGAATGGCGGCTCCGCCGAAGGCTCCGTCCCCGTTTCCGAACAGGACGTTGATCGAATTGTCGCCGGGGTTGGCTAAAGCCAGGTCGAGTTTGCCGTCGCCGTCGAAGTCCGATACCGCGGCAAAACTATATACCGCTGATGCGGCGGGCCCCAGGGTCGTAATGGGCGCACCGAAAGTCCCGTCGCCGTTGCCGAGTGCAACCGCTATGATGTTCCCCGTGCCAACCGCGACGAGGTCAGCCTTTCCATCCCCGTTGAAGTCGCCAACTGCGGCGGCGTTCGGTGAAACGCCCACGTTCACCGAGGAGTATGCGAATCCGAATTCAGGTACCGATCGAACGTTTTGGATGACGATCGTCGACGTGCTCCCCGCGAAATCGGCGTCGCCACTATAATGCGCGTAGAGTTGTCGTGCTCCAGTAACATTCAGCGCCACCGACAGCCCGGCATGTCCGGCCGACACCGAGGCTGTGCCAAGAACGGTGACGCCGTCATAGAATGTTATTTCGCCCGTGGCCGACGTCGAGTTCACATTTGCCGTGAGCACGATTGGTGCGCCAAAGGTCACAGGATCCGGAGCTGGGACGAGGGTGGTGGTCGTTTGCGCCGGCGACGCCGCCATCGACAGCTCGATTACGCCCGCACCCGAAGCGGCGATGAGCAGGAGTAAGATCCGCACGAATTGATTACAGCCCAATTCAGCCCCCGCGTGTGGCATCTCACCCTAACACCACAGAGGCTGTTGATGTAAGATCGCGCCCGTCCCTGTACTAGCGCGTCCCGCGCTACGCTGCCAGCATCCGGGCCTGTTTCAGACGGTCGAGGAGAGTGGCGAGATCGTGCCGGGGCAGTGGCTTCCGGAGAAAACCGGAGCAGCCGCTTTTGGCCGCGAACCTCCGCTGCGTCTCCAGGTCATCCGACGACAGAACCACCAGCGGCGTGCGTGCGCTGCCGGTTTCGGTTTCCCAGTCGCGGACGCTGCGGATCACCGAGTATCCGTCCATGCCGGGCATGTGGACGTCCATGAAAACCACGTCGAAGCGCTGCTTCTGGATCATCCGGATGGCCTCCCGGCCATCGCGCGCGCGCCATACGTGCTCGCTCTGCAGCATCAGCTCGCTGAGCGCGAAGCTGTCGTCGCAGTCCTCGGCCACCAGGATATTCAGGGCGTCGGGTTGAACGTCCTCCCCGGAGCCCTCCTGATCTTTGACCCGGGCGTGGGGAGGAAGATGGAGAGCGACCGCGCAGTGTCCGGCGGCGTCGCGCATCATCTCCGCCGATCCTCCTATCGCACGCAGGCGCTTTCCAGCCACCATCACGGCCAGTTCGAACGGGACCTCTTCGGGATCCTTCATGAGAGCCTGATCCGGATTTGCGTTCAGCCACAGAGCCATGCGGCCGGCAAGGTCCGCATCACGAGCGGCGATGGTCATCAGCATCCGGTCGTCTCCGTTCGCACCGATGCTTACCTTCACTTCGTTGGTTCCGGCCAGCTTGAAGGCGGTATCGAGAACGCGCGAGAGCACTTGTTCCACGGCGTTGCGGTCTTGCCGGAGCATGAGCGGCGTGGAAGGCACATCCAGATACATGTGTTTGGCGCGCTTCCGGGATGCCAGATGCAACACTTCCACAATTTCGCCCGCGCACAGCGGCAGGTCGAACTCTTCAATGGAGGCGGGCAGCAGAGGCGCGCTCGACACCAGGTCGCGGACATCGTCGATCGAACGCAACAGTTGATCGGCGCTGGCGGTACCCACCGCGACGCAGGATTGACGGACCGAATCCGGGGCGATGTCGCGGATCAACTCCAGCACGCCGAAGGTGGCGTGCGCGGAATTGCGTGCTTCGTTGCAGAGATGGTCGAGAATAGCGGACAGTGCTTCGTTAGTCATGCGGTTTTCCATTTGGCTGGCTGGGATTTAGATACTGCCCGCTCACGGGCCGGGCTGACTGAGAAATATTCGACGAATCGACGTACGGGGCTGGGCTTGCGGACGACCGATTGAGCGGGCACCATGTCCCGGGCGATGGCGGCGATTTGGCGCCCTAAGGGGCAAGACGGGTCGAGGATTGCGCCTTTCTCGACCGCTCTCGAAATATCCTTCGAGGCGGCCGGAAGCAGGTAACGGACTGGCAATTGAATCACCTGCTCGATATCCTGAACGGAGAGCGTATTGCGTCGCTCCATGCAGTTCAGTACTAGCGAGACCTTATCGGTCAACCGCAGATCCCGGAACCATTGGGATTTGCGCCGCGCCACGTGCAGTGCGCCGATGTCCGGCGTGCAGACCAGGAGGATGCGTTTCGCGCGCAGCAGCACGTCGCACTCCTGTTCTTCCATCGAGCCCGGCAAGTCCACCACTACCACCGAATATTGGCGGACGGCGAAATCCAGAAGCCGCGTGAAGTCTGCCGCCGGAAAAGGGTGGGAGAAATCGCCGGCGCCGGAGCCGAGCAAGTGCAGGTTGCCGATCTGCGCCACCATGCTGGACCACATATCCCGATCCAGCCGTTTGACTTGCTGCAAGGCGTCCACCATGGTGTGGTTGCCTTCGGCTTTTAACAGAAAAGTAGTGACGCCGAGGCGGATATCGAAATCCAACAATAACGCCGGATCTTCGGCCATACTGGAGGCAATACCGGCGGCGTGCGTGGCAATGGTACTGGCCCCGCAGCCGGGCTTAGCGGGAACAAAGGCAAACAGATCCGCGAGAATCTCGCCGGAGGTTCCAAGCACCGCCAGGGCGCGATTGACGGACTGGAGCAGTTCACGAGCCGTGAACCGAGGAAGCACGTCGCGAATTCCCGCCTGCATCATCAGTAACAGTTCGTCGCGGCCGTCGCGCGCGTTCACCGCAATGGTGGCGATCTGCGGCCGGGGGCTGAGGGTGCGCGCCATCGGAAATGCGCGGGACGGATCCGTGAAATCCACCACGTTCAGACATCGTTGGTCGGATTTTACGCCGCGCAGACGAGCGGAGTCCTCGTAGTCGAGATCCCAGACGTCTTCAAACCGAAAACGTCCGTCCAGCACCGCGCGGACGTCCCCGTGAAAACTGGGATCGGATGAAACGGTGGCCAGAATCACAGCATCCCCTTGGTTTCTGCGTCATCGAACATAGGTGCCTCATCGGAGCGGTGAGGGAGAATATGAGGCGGGCGATCCGGATTACGTGGGGCGGCCTCCTGGACCGCGGCCGACGCCGTCGTCGGCCTTCTTCGTTGACCAAAAGAGCCGGAACCCACGGATTGAACCGGGGCCAGGCGCGGACGAAGGCGTCCGCCCTACGCACGCGGTTAAAACGCCCGGGAATCGCGCCGATATGGGAGAGGTGCTATTAACCACCTGCGAAACTCAATCCCTGGACCCGGTTCCGGCCGCGTGTCTTAAATCCACAGTGCTGGTCGTCGACGACGACGAAAGCTTTCGCTGATCTGGCGAGAGGAATCCTGGAGCCTGGCGGGTTCCAGGTGATCGAGGCGGAAAGCGTGAAGCAAGGCCTCTTGCGGCTTCGGTCGCAGACCGTACACGGCATCGTATTAGATATCGTGATGCCGGACCGCGACGGTCTCCAAGGGGTGGAGGACCTCAAGAAGGCGGCCCCGAAAACCAAGATTGTGACGGTCTCGGGAGCACGCGACGCGGAGGAGTTCCTGACGGTCTCGGGTTACCTGGGGGCCGACGCTTCGCTGCTCAAGTCCCAGGTCGCGTCTCTCAGTACGCTCCTGGACCTGCTGCTGGATTCCTAAGCAATGGCGGGTCTGACCTGGTGGCACGACCTTCGTCTTCGCACGAAGGGACTCTTCGTCGTTGCGGTACCGGCGGCCGCCACCATCATCATTGCGTGCGCGTCGTATGTGATTAGCAACCGCGGTGTCGAAGCCGAGCGATGGGTCAACCACACCCTTCAAGTCCGAGAAGAGATTCAGAGGCTGAAATCTACCGAAGCCGAAGCCAGCGCCTCGGTGCGTGCGTACTTCATTACGGGCGACGTGCGATTCGCCGCGGAGGCCCGGAAAGCCATAGCCGCGTTCGACGTGACACGTCAGAAGCTGGCCGACCTTACAAAAGACAATCCCAATCAAACACAACGCGGGCAACAAGTCGCCAGCCTGGAGCGCTCCCGTGTGGAGCGGATCATCAGCGCGATGACCAGGTTTCAAGTGGGCGTTCTCCAACCCGATCAACTGCGCCCGGCCCTGAAGGCAGCGGAGATCGAGCGTCTGGGAATCGAGGACATCCTGAAGGCGATGGAGGAGGAAGAGAACAGCCTTCTGGAAGGCCGTTCGCGCCGGGTGGACGCGTTGCGTGCCGACCTTCGCACCATTACCGCGATTTGGGTGTTTCTGGGCGTTACCGGCGGCGTGGTGATATCGATTCTATTCGCATTGGGCATAACCAACCGGATCGGGAGGCTCCGGCAGAATGTGGCGCGGCTGGCGACCGGTGGCGTCCTTGATCTACTGCCGGAAGGCCGGGACGAAATCGGCGCGTTGAGCGAATGGGTGGCCAGGACCACGGAGATCCTGCGGCAGCGGACAGCAGCGCTCGAAAACGCTTCGCATGGCATCGCGCAGATCGACGGCGCGGGCCATTATCTTGATTTCAATCCAGCCTACAGTCAATTGACCGGACTGGACGACGTACGCTCGGCGCCCGGCTTGGCGGAAACCGTGCATCCGGACGATCAGCATCTGGTGGAAGAAGCCGTCAGCCAGATGCTTGAAAGCGGACGGACGGAAATCGAGGCACGGGTCGTGCACCCCGATCGCCGGGTGGTCGATGTCGAGATGACTCTGGTTTCGACCGGAGAGCGTCGCGAAGCCGGTTATTTCGTGTTCCTGCGCGACATTACCCGCCGTAAGGAAGCCGAGTCGGCACTGTTACAGGCGAAGGATGCCGCCATGGCTTCGAGCCTTGCCAAGAACGAGTTTCTGGCGCGGATCAGCCACGACATCCGCACGCCATTGAATGCAGTCCTGGGCGCGGCCGACCTGCTGTCGCAATCGCCGCTTAATTCGGATCAGACCGGATACGTGGAAATGTTCCAGCGGAACAGCCGTCGCGTGGTGGCATTGATCAATGATTTTCTGGACTTCTCCAAGATCGAGGCCGGCGCGGTGCGCGTCGAGAGCATTCCGTATCGGGTGCGTGCGACTGTCCAGGAAGCGGTGGCGACGTTTCGCGAGTCGGCTAACCGTAAGGGCGTAAAGCTGGCAGCCGAGATCGCCGAGGACGTGCCGGAGTGGGAACTGGGCGACCCTCTGCGGGTGCACCAGGTCCTGGTTAATCTGCTGAGCAACGCCCTCAAGTTCACACAGCGGGGACGAGTAGAGGTGAGCGTGCTCCGAATCGCCGAGCCCGAGGGCGAACAGTTGCGTATCGCGGTCTCCGACACCGGTCCAGGGATCTGCGCCGAGGATCAACAGCAAATCTTCGCGGCGTTTGCGCAATCGCGTAAGCCGGACCTGAGGGCCCGAGACGGCTGCGGCTTGGGTCTGGCGATTTGCCGCGAGCTGGTGGAGTTAATGGGAGGTGCGATCGGCGTGACAAGTCAGGAGGGTTCTGGAAGTACGTTTCATTTCACTTTGCCTTTAGTGGAAGCGCAGTGCAGCGACATGGTGGTGGAGGCGTCTGTCCGGGCTGCGAGTCCCCAGCGGCCGGAAGCCCATGGTCCGATTCGCGTTCTGGCGGCGGAAGATAACTCAGACAACCGCATGCTGCTCCAGCACTACGTTCGCGGCCAGCCGATCGAGCTCCACTTCGCGGAGAATGGGCAGGAGGCCGTGGATGCCATCCGCCGCACCGAAGAGTTTGATTTGATCCTGATGGACATGGACATGCCGGTCCTAGACGGCATCGAGGCCACTCGAGTCATTCGCGCCTGGGAGAGCGAGCGTGACGCCGCACCGATCCCGATCATCGTGCTCTCGGCGCACGCGATGCGGGAGGCCGTGCGGGCGTGTCTGGAGGCCGGTTGCGCGGCCCATGTAGCCAAGCCGGTCGACCGAGTCACGCTGCTCAATACGATCCAGCATTACGCGCGGCGGCGCAGCCGGAGTAGCGCCTCCAGTAGTGTTTCTAACGTTTCTACGGAAGTGTCCGCATTGGTGCCCAAATATCTGGGGACCAAGCTCAGGCAGATCGAAGAAGCACGCGCGAACCTGGCGGCTAAGGATCTCGATCCGATTCGCCGTTTCGGCCACAACCTCAAAGGAACCGGGACCGGATATGGATTTCCGCGGATCGCGGAGATCGGCAGCGAGATGGAGCAGGCGGCGAAGAATCACGACGAGCGGAGCATCGCGGAACAGCTCGACGCGTTGGGCGAGTTCCTGGCGCAAGAGCAAGCGGCAGCCGTGCGAGAATAGACCAACAGGTACCCTAGGAGGTCTGTACCGCCATGCGTCACCGCCCCGTGTTTGCGTTCGCAGCGATGACCCTCGCCGCATCTTTATGTCATGCCCAGCAGGCTTGTGAGAATCTCAAGAGTCTTGCGCTGACCGGTGTGACCATTACGTCCGCCGTATCCGTGCCCGCCGGCTCGTTCACTTTGCCGTCGGCAGGTGCGCGGACAACCACCGTGCAAGTCCCGGCTTTCTGCCGCGTCGCCGGCGTAGTGAAGCCGGAAGTCAAGTTTGAAATCTGGCTGCCGGCGCAATGGAACCGGAAGCTGATGGCGGTGGGCAACGGCGGATTGGCCGGTACGATCGGCTACGCTGCGATGGTGAATCCGCTCAAGCTGGGATATGCCGCGAGCAGCACGGACACCGGACACGAAGGCGCCAACACGAACGACGGAGCCTGGGCTCTGGGACACTACGAGCGCATCGTCGATTTTGCGGATCGCGGGGTTCACGTGATGGCCGAAGCCGATAAAGAAATTATGCACGCTTTCTACGGCTCCCAACCGTCGCACGCATACTTCAACGGATGCTCGCAGGGCGGCCACGAAGCGCTGATCGAGGCGCAGCGCTATCCCGCCGATTTTGACGGAATCATAGCGGGCGATCCAGCCAACAATTGGACTCGACATTATATGGGCGGCCACCTCTGGGCGGGACTGGCAATGGAGGGAGACGGCTACATTCCTCCCACCAAAGTGCCTTTGATCGCGGACGCAGTGAATAACGCCTGCGACGCACTCGACGGCGTCAAGGACGGCGTGCTCAACGATCCCAGACGTTGCCACTTCGATCCCGCCAGTTTAGCCTGCAAGGGCGCAGAAGGACCATCGTGCCTGACGAATGCTCAAGTCGATGCCGTGAAGAAGCTGTGGACCGGCTTGCGAACCGCGGATGGCGACCAGATCTATCCAGGCTTGGTGCCGGGAGGCGAGGCGGGGCCCGGCGGCTGGGCCAACTGGATCACTGGATCGAAACCCGGCACGGGCGGCCACTCGGGTCTAGGTCTGCCGTTCTTCAAATTCATGGTATTCGACGATCCCAATTGGGACTTCCGGACCTTCCGGTTCGAGGCCAAGGACGGCGTCGATAGCGATATCGATTTTACCGACGCTAAATTAGGCGCGCTATTCAACGCTACCGATCCCAATCTCACCGCGTTCAAATCCAGAGGCGGGAAGCTGATCCAGTATCACGGCTTTAGCGATCCGGATATTACGCCCTTGAACAGCATCAACTACTACGAGAGCGTCGCCCAGACCATGGGCCACGGTGGAAATCATGGCCTCCGCGATACGCGCGAGTTCTATCGCCTGTTCATGGTTCCCGGGATGCAGCATTGCCAGGGCGGCCCCGGCGCAACGACCTTCAGCATGGTGGAGCCGCTGGAGCAGTGGGTCGAACATGGAATCGCGCCCGAGCAGGTGGTTGCGTCGCACATGACCAACGGTACAGCGGCTTTCACGCGTCCACTCTGCGCGTATCCGTACGAGGCGCGCTGGAAGGGCACGGGCAGCACGGACAAGGCGGAGAACTTCACTTGCGCGTTACCGGCGCGGCCTTGAAGCTTGCGGCTGATCCGTTTGGTTTGATCCAGATCACCACCCCCGGTCCACGAACCCGAACGGTTCCGGCAGAGCCTTCTTGCAGCAGAATATTCAGGAATGGCGATGTCGACGTAACCTCGATTTGAACCTGGGCAAGACCGGTGATCGAAGCGGGCAAGGTTTCCGTTGAAAGAATGTTCACGGCAGTTGGATCGCCAACCAGCAGCGTGACACCCGGGGTGACAGCAATCGGCGATGAATTCATCGCTCCGGTCATTTCCGACGGACTGGTGATGCCAAGACCGTTCAGGAAAATCGTGACTGCGGAACCAGACACGGCCGGATTGGAGCAACTGTTCAACGTACCGTCCGCGTTAAGCGCCAAAGGCTGTAGACCGGCTACTTGCTGGCTGTTGCAAGTTGTGATGTCCAGGAACGGTTGTTGGAAACCGGCCGAAGAAAGAAACACGCTCGGCTGATAGTCGACTCCGGCGAGCGTGTACGATTCAGAGACGGCTGGTGAGACAGACTGGCTTGAAATCTGCATCGTCACCTGGCTCTGGCCCGCGACTTCATAGGGGACTTGCAGGTTGATCTGAATACCGGACGTATAAAGGATGGGAGCCGCGATGCCATTAAAGGTGACCGTGACCCCGTTGAAGGCCGTCGGAAATCCGTTCGCCGGCAGCGCAGGATCGGTCGGCGCAAGGTCGGTTCCATAGAGCGTTAACAGTTGTCCCGGCGCGATCGAGACCAGCTTCGCATTGTCGGCGCTATCACAGATTGCCGCTACGCGGGCGATCGGGGAAAGACTCGCCGTGGCAAGCGGCGAGCCGAAGATTGCAGTCCCATCGGTGCGAACAGCAATTCCTCCCAAGGCGGTGGCGGAGGGCAACAACAGAGTCGGCGAGAGCGTCGAGCCGTCAGGGCTCAATCGCGCCACGAAATTCAGCGGATTGCTGTATGTCGGCCGTGAGGTTAGCGGCGTCATCCAAAGTCCGGGCAGGTCGCTCGAATAGGCAAGACCAGCGAACAGAATGTTTCCGCCGGCGTCGATTGCCATGCCGGCGATGGAGTCACCCATGGGGAGGGACCCGGAGCGCGTGGTTCCCGAACCGCCAAAATACGTGGACCAGAGCAGGCCGGTTCCCGACGCATTCAACTTAGTGACGTAACCGGCGGAGATCGGAGCGACGGTGAGCAACACCGCCTGAGCTTCTTCCGGTTCGCCGAAATATTCCGGTTGGTATGCGCCCGGAGTCGTCGGGTAGTCAAAGGAATTCGTAGAACCGGCGACGATCACGTTGCCGGTGGAATCCACTGCCATGCCTTGCGGAACAGCGCCATATTCTCCCGCGATGTAGGTAGCGTAGATCAACTTCGTGCCCGTTGGATCGATCTTCGCGATGTGCTGGTATATGCAGGGGGAAGCCATACTGAAACCCTCTATGCAGATGTTTCTTGCGGCGGTACTTTGAACAGCACCTGGGGTGGTCGGCGCAAGTGGCCCGACAAACGCGCCCGCGGCATAAATGTTCCCTTCCGCATCCACGGCGATCTGGTAGCCCCCGAATCCGGCAATTGCGACCAGTGCCGTCGACCCAGCCGGGTCAAGTTCGAGGAGGTACGCCGTCTCCTCGCTTGTACTGGTTGCCCCCATGACTGCGCCGGGCGTGGTTGGAAATACGCCGCCCAAGCCTAAAGCGCCCGTTACGAAAGCATCTCCCGAGGAATCGACCGCGATGGCATTACCCGATGTGCCGGCCGATCCTCCGACATAGGTGGAATAAATCACTCCGCCCGCTGGGTTCAGCTTAGCGGCGAACGCTCCACCTGCGACGGACGCCGTGGGTTGCATCGAGCCCGGCGTCGTGGGGAAATCAGCCGAAGAGGTCGTACCCGTGACATATGCCGAATTGTCTGCGCCGAGAGCCATGGCGAGGGCGCGATCGTCCTTTGACCCGGCCAACTGGGTCCACCATATAACCTCCGAGCCATCCGGAGCGAGCTTTCCGGCGAACGCATGGGCGGGGGCGTTCGGGTTTGTCGGGTTCGGGAAGAACTCGCCAGCCACATAGATGTTTCCCGCCAGATCCGTCTGAACTGAATTTGCAACGGCCCCATTGGGCAATGCTGGCAGAGGTTGAACGCCTCCGCCGAAAGCGAGATTCGCAGAAGCGAGGAAAACGAGAAATAATCCGTGGAACACTTAGTGCGGGGAAACCCAATCGGGACGCGGGTCGCCGATAAAGCCGTTGCGGTTCGGCATCTTCACTTGCGGGAGCGTCTTGGCGTCGATCACCTGGCCCGCGGGGATGATGTCGTTCAAGTTCAGCAGATATGCCGTGATGGCGTACACGTCGTCGGCGCTTAAGCTGCCGGGTTTATCGAACGGCATGGCTCGATTGATGTAATCCCACACGGTAGTCGCGTACGGCCAGTAGCTTCCTATCGTCCGGACCGGCTTCTTGGTGTTGAGCGTGCCCTGCCCACCCACCAGCCGGTCGTTAGGACCTTCCTTGCCGGTCTTGCCGTGACAGGCCGCGCATTTCGCCGCATAAACCGTCGCTCCGGCGGCCGAGGTTCCGCTTCCCGGGGGCAGTTCCTTGCCGTCGGGGCTGATGGCAATGTCCCACCCGTAGATTTCCTCGGGTTTGGGCGGTCGTCCGAATCCATAGCTTGGCGACTGCGCTGGAAGCGCCCCGCTCAGTGCCAGCATTAAAGCACACGCGCTAAGCGAGCGCATTCAGCACGCTCCCATCCGTCTGGATCCTCCAGGGTTGAATCGGATCGAAGTGATAACCCCAGTTCTCGCCGCGAGCTTTGACCAGGTCCCTAAGGGTAGGTTGCACATCGCCGTGTTCATCAGTACATCGCGACTGAATCACGGCTTCTCCACCGTCCCACTTCCATCCATAACGGAACCGGGTAAATGCGATGGGAATAACGGGGGTCTGAAGTTCGGCATCACGCCAGGTGCGCCCGGCGTCGGTCGAAACTTCAACGCGTCTAATCGCGCCGCGCCCGGACCAGGCGAGCCCGGAAATCTCATAGAAGCCGGCTCCAGCCAGTTTCTGCCCGCCCGATGGATACGTGATGAGAGACTTCGGGTCCATCTCGAACGTAAACTGGCGCGCCGTGCCGTCCGGCATCAGGTCGGTATATTTCGAGGTTTCCTCACGCGTCATGTAGGGCTGATCGACCACTTTGATGCGGCGCAGCCATTTGATGGCGATGTTGCCTTCCCAGCCGGGCACAAACATGCGAAGCGGGTAACCTTGCTCCGGACGAATCGCCTCACCGTTCTGGGCGTACGCCAGCAGGACATCCTTGGTGGCCTTGGCCAGCGGAACGCTGCGCGTCATCTTCGCGGCGTCGGAGCCTTCCGCAACGATCCAGTTCGCGCCGCTTTGAACGCCAGCCTCGCGCAGCAGCAGCCCGAGGGACACGCCGGTCCATTCGGCGCAACTCACCAGCCCGTGCCCTTCCTGAACCGTTTTCGCCGTCGCTCTGGCGCGGAATCCGTTGCCCGAACATTCCATGAAATGAATGCGCGAAACGGAGGGAAAACGCTTGATCTCGTCCATGGTGAGGATCAGAGGACGGTCCACCAAGCCGTGGATCAGCAGGCGATGGCGGCTGGGGTCGATGTCGGGAACACCGGCATGGTGGCGCTCGAAGTGAAGGGACGAAGGCGTGATGATGCCCTTCAAGTCCTGGAGCGGGGTGAGCGAGGAAGTCCCGGTCCCTGAGGCATTGCGAACCGATTTTTCGAAGCGGGACCGCTCGCCATATGGTCGCGCGGGCCGACCCGGCGCCTGGGTAGGATCATCCGGGGCGGGCTTTTCTGTCGCGGGGGATTGGGATTGAGCGGCTCCCGCGCCGGCCACAAAGGCGGCGCCCACTTTAGTGGCGTTCTCTAGAAAACGGCGGCGATTCGACGGTTGAAGTCTCATGTTTCCCTCTTGTTCACTCTCTCTCGGCGGCCGGGCGAAGTCAAGGAGCTAGAGTAACCCTGGGATGCTTATGTGGCCCGTTTATAGACCAAATAGATCCGCTCATCGTTATTTTTAAGCCGTCTGCGATTTTCCTTCCGCTTCCCCGGGGAATAATGGTAAACGAACATAGATGCAAGCCGCTATCAAGACCCTGGTCGTGGATGACGAAAGCATCGCGCGCCAGGTTCTGCGCGAAGAGCTGGAGTTGATCCCCGAGATTCAAATTGTAGGGGAGGCAACAAATGGCACCGAAGCTCTGCACAAGATCATGAACCTGCAGCCAGACCTGGTGTTTCTCGACCTGCAAATGCCGGACATGGGCGGTTTTGAAGTGATTCAGAACCTGAGTGGAACTCACCTGCCGGTGGTGGTGATCGTGACCGCGTTCCAGCAATATGCCATCAAGGCGTTTGAAGCTGGAGCGATTGACTATCTCCTGAAGCCGGTGCGCGGCGAGCGATTGCAGAAGGCCATCGAACGGAGCAAGAGCTTGCTGGGCAAGCCTCGGGAAATTGCTCGGGACCTTGCCAGGATGGCATCCGTGCCGGACGCGGCCTCGAGTCCGTTTCCATCTCAAAAGCTGGTGGGCCGGGTCGGGCGCGAATATTATCTCTTGGAAAACGACGAAATCGTGGCCTTGCAGGCGGAGGGCGAACTGGTGTGGATCGTTACCGCGAAGCGCCGGCTGCTGGCCAGCCAAACTCTGCGCGCGCTGGAGCGGCGCTTGCATCCATCCGCCTTCCAGCGGGTGCATCGAGGCGCGATCGTCAACGTAAAGCACGTTCGCAAGATCAGCGCTCTTTCGAGCAACCGGTGGCTGCTCACGCTGAGTAACGACCTCCAGATAGTGGTGAGTAAGCGCCAGGCTCACAATGTGCGTAGGATCTTGCAGTGGTAAACGGCGTTTCGACACCGTGGTCGATTTGGCGGGCGCAGCCGGCCCTGTATGGACTCCTACTCTGCGCGTGCTCAACCATGCGGACGCCGTCGCGCGAACCCTCGCAGGATGTCATCCGGCAGTATTTGCGGCTGGCTGTCGCGCTGGGCGAGCGTGATCCTGATTCGATCGATTATTACTATGGCCCCGAGGACTGGGTTGCGGATCTGCACACGAAACCGTCGTCTTTTGAGGAGATTCGAAAATCAGCGGCGGCGTTGGCTGCGCAACTAGGGTCCGCTTCGAGTGGCAAGGCGGTGTCCCCGCGGTCGCGTTTTCTGATCGGGCAGCTCCAGGCGATCGCCGCGAGAGTGGAGTTGCTGACGGGAGTGCATCGCGATTTCGACGCTGAGTCGCAGGCCCTTTTCGGCGTCACGTTACCGCCCTGGGACAACCCCGAACGCCTGGTTCAGGTTCGCCGCGAAATTGACGAACTGCTCCCTGGGTCAGGGCCTGTGGCGGAGCGCTACGCCGTGTTTGACGCGAAGTACGCGGTACCGCCCGAGCGGGTGCCTGCGCTGATGAAACGCGCGCTCGAGGGTTGCCGTGAGCAGACCCGCAGTCATATCACGCTTCCAGAAGGCGAGTCGGTGACTTTGGAGTATGTGGCCAACAGGCCTTGGGATGCCTATAGTACTTATCAGGGCCATCTCCACAGCGTGGTTCAGATCAACACTGATTTTCCACTTACAGTAGATCGCGCGCTCCAGCTCGCGTGTCATGAAGCATACCCTGGCCATCACGTCTACAACACCATTGAAGACGCTGAACTGGTGCAGCGCGAGGGACGCAAGGAACTGACGGTCCAGCCGACGTTCAGTCCACAATCGTTCGCTTCGGAAGCGGCGGCGACGATCGCGGCCGATGTTGCCTTTCCGCCGGAGGAACGTCTGCGCTTCGAACGAGACACGTTGTTTCCACTTGCGGGACTTGATCCGCAGCGAGCAGAGCCCTATCTGAAAGTGGCCCGGCTAGTAGATGAGTTGGCCATTGCGGAAGCGCCTATCGCTCGCGACTACCTCGATGGCCGGCTCGAGTTTGTTCGCGCCGGCGCGTCGCTCGAAGAGCAGGCATTGATGGCGCACTCCGAGGCGACGCTCAAATACATCAACGAATACCGCACCTACATGCTCGCGTACACGCTGGGGAAAGAGCGATCGTGGAGATGCCTTGCGCAGGCGGCCGGCGAGCCGGCATCAACAGAGAAGCGATGGCAGGTGTACCGGGAGATGATCGTGTTAGCGATGACGTGCGCACCTTGAGCAACTCCCGCTACGGATTCACAACACTAATCGGATGCATCAACGTTTTTTTCTTGACAACCCTGATCAAGAGGACCTAGACTTTTGAACAACGTGACCACGTGCGGCTCTCCAGTCACAGCTCGCCTGAAGACGAGGGTGATCGATCCGCCCTCGCGGCGACACTTTTTGCTAACCTTATAGGAAATAAGGTGTTGCGGCCCGCGTCGGCTCTTGCTTCGAAGGTTGAATCTGAATGAGCCTGGTCATCTCCGTTCAAAATCTGGTCAAGACATATCATGTGGGCGAAGTCACGGTTGAGGCTTTGCGCGGAGTGTCGCTCGACATTGACTCCGGCGAGTTGCTCGCTGTAATCGGGCCTTCCGGCTCCGGAAAGTCGACGCTCATGCACATCCTCGGCTGCCTCGACCAGCCGACGAGCGGCCGATATTTCCTCGATGGGAAAGATGTTTCCGGGTTGAGCGATGACGAACTCTCGCGGATTCGCAACCAGCAAATCGGGTTTGTGTTCCAGGGTTTCAATCTGCTGGCACGCACGTCGGCGCTGGAAAACGTTGAGCTGCCCTTGCTGTACAGTGGCGGGAGCGTTTCCCCGGCCGAACGCCGCAAACGCGCCATGGACGCCCTGGCAACCGTGGGCTTGGCCGATCGCGCCACGCATCACCCCAATCAGCTTTCAGGCGGCCAGCAGCAGCGCGTGGCGATCGCGCGAGCCCTGCTGAACAACCCTACCATTCTGATGGCGGACGAACCAACCGGCAATCTCGACAGCCGGACCAGTCTCGAAGTCATGGACATTTTCCAGGCGCTGAAGGAAGAACGCGGCATCACCATCGTGCTGATCACGCATGAGCAGCAGGTGGCCGAGTACGGCTCGCGCATTGTCACGATCAAGGATGGACGCATTGTCTCGGATGAGGCCAACCAAGCGCGGCGGCTGGCGCGGTTTGAACTGGAAGAAGAACCCGTGTCAGAGGAGAGTGAATAATGTCGCTTCGATCCGTTTTTCAAATCGCGGTGAAGGCGCTGGCGAAGAATAAACTTCAGACCGCGCTCACCATGATCGGCATGACGATTGGCGTGGCGACGGTGCTGACGATGATCGCGGTAGGCAGCGGCGCGCAGGCAGCCATCGAGGATCAGGTGAAGTCCGCCGGAATGAATCTGATCTTTATTAGCGCCGGCAATTACAAGCAGAAGACCGAGGACGATTTCGGCGTGGTGGAGAATGCCGTATGGCGTTCCGATCGGCCGTCGCCCTTCAGGCTCGTATTCCACCCGGAAGATGATCCGCTGGAGAAGCACGATCATCCACTGGCGAGCCAGCGGCTGGGCGATCTGGAG
>JBEKBK010000063.1:0-24704 GCA_050015435.1 Bryobacteraceae bacterium | reverse complement strand
GGAAGGTCGAACAGGGATCGCCAGATGGAGGTGGAACTCAGTGGCGGGAAGCGCAGCAGCCGATCAATCGCACCGCATCAAGTCCGGCGCTCGGCATTCAGTCCGTGCATAATTCAGGTACCCCAATACTTTCCGTCCTTCTCGAATTGATGAAGGTGGCTGTCCGTCCAGCCCATCACGGTCTGAAGTGCGCTGTGAAGACAGCACAGCTCGATGGAACTCGGAACCTGGATTCGCCGCCAGATCGGTGGTTCAATTCCGGCGAGCGTGATTTTGAGCCGGTAGATCGACGGCGGTGCCTTTGAAGAGGGCATAGGGATATTGTGCAGCGCTTCGATCCACGGCTCTCACGAGACTGGGAGCACGTTTCCTCCGCTCTGACTACGCACCGCCCACGTGCCGAGTCCCCATTCACCAAGCCTAAGCCGCTTTAGCTGGACTCTTTGTTTTGGCTTTCTTGACGGCGGCTTTCTTCGGACCAGCAGATTGTGGCGCTTCGGATTGCCCTTTGATCATCGCCCATCTCCGCTTTTGGCCGAGTGCCATTCGGCGTCGAGCGGCGGCGCTGACCTTGCGTTTCGGTGCTGGGCCTTCTGGCGTGGCTGACTTTTCTGTGCGCTTACCATTCAGCATCTCTCGAAGCTCGGCAATCTGGCTATCAATGTGTTTCTTTTGCGCTTCGAATCCGGCGATGGCGGCGGCGATGATCTCATTCGTGAGTTTCTGGGGCATGTAAGCTAGTATGCCTCGATCCATCCAAGCAATTCCAGACGCTCCTGGACTGGTGGTTAAAGGGGCATCCCCGTCAGGAAAGCCGCACATAGTCTGCTTTATTATGTGGCATGTGCGTACATCTGATTACACGAGCCTGGAGATGACGAAGAAGTACGTAAACTTCCAGAGCGACGACTTAGAGTGCACAATCAATTAAGTCCGCTTACCAGATAATAATATTGCGAACATGCTTCCGCAAAAAACGAGCTACTTCCTCAACGTTATGTGTCGACTCATCTTTCAACTCGAAGCCAATATGTAGGTCGGATCTTTCCAGCTTCGGAATTGGTTGATAACACTCAACCATTATCCACGAACTGTTATCGCTGTGCTCCCTAACCAAAAAAGTACAATCCGCTCGTTCATTGGTTTCAGACATGCCTTAAGTCTAACGTAGACGTGCCTCTAGCAGCGCCGCAACACGGTGCATCACGGGGCTTGGTGATTAGGCCTGAACGACGATGCGGGACGCCATGTGCGATGCTGAAAAGTGATACCCACATCGATCCAAGCAAACAAGCAATCCGTTCAACACCTTCTTGACGCCGCACTGTTCGTCGCCCAAAAGCACGCCAATCAGAAGCGGAAAGGTGCTGCTGCCGAACCGTACATCAACCACCTGATCGAAGTCGCTCAACTGGTTTCAACGGCGGTCTCGGAACCGGATACCAATCTTGTGATAGCGGCGCTCCTGCACGACACCATCGAAGATACGGGTGCCACCAGAGCGGAACTGATTCAACGGTTCGGTTCCGATGTTGCGGATCTCGTTGCCGAACTCACCGATGACAAATCGCTCCCACAGGCGGAAAGAAAGCGTCTACAGGTCGAACATGCCCCGAACCTCTCCGTTCGTGCGCAGGTCATAAAACTTGCCGACAAGATTTCGAACCTGCGAGGCATTTTGTCCAGCCCGCCTGCCGATTGGGACTACGAGCGCAAGCGGCAGTATTTCGAGTGGGGGAAACAGGTCGTGGATGCGATGACCGCACCGAACCCGATTCTAAAGGCGGAATTTGAAAGAACGTATCAGCGGTTCGATGAAGTTGAGCCGTAGGGTTGAAATGCTGGAACGAGTGTAGGGCGGGCAAGGTTCCGCTCTTGGCCGCAGAAATCGCCGCACAGCCCGCCGTGTGGCGAACGAGGGAATTTCTCACCACTTACCAATCACCTGCTTTGCGTTTCTGATAGTCTGAACGGCGGGTGAATCGGCGTTGACCGCCGTCGCACTGGGCCATGCGCACATTTCGGATGACCACCTTGAACTCTACTTGATGGGCCGTCTCAACGAACCGGAGTTGGCTCCGCTCGAAGAACACCTGTTGACTTGCCCGGAGTGCCGGAATCGGTTAGAAGGCACCGAAGCCTACATTGCGGCGATGCGGGCAATATTGAGGCGGCAAAAGGGCCGGAAGAGTGACGGTCCTGGTGTTCACCACCCTCATTTGAAAGTGAAAGGTTTATTCCTAAGTTTGCGGAATCCGAGGAGCGCAATTATTCCCCCGCCCAGAAGAGCGAGAGTGGAAGGCTCTGGAGTGGTTCCCACGGTGTTCACCGTGCCGTCAATCTCGAATGACTCTGAGGGGATGAGACCAACGCTATTGTATGCCGTGGACGGACCGTCGTTGACATCCCAATCAACGAGGTCAGGGGCGGAGTTGAAGGCGGAGCCGAACAGTTCCAGGTATTACGTGCCCGCTGAGAGAGACAGGTTGTTGACCGAAAAACTGGCGGAATAGACGGCGGCTCCGTTGTAAAATAAATAAGTGTTGGACAAAGTAGCACCATTTGCGAAACCCAATACCGATCCGCCTCCGTCTGGCGATGTGGAGATGACCCAATTCAACTCGTTGATCGGAGGGTTGTATGGGTTGTCCCACAGGCCGATGTTTGATATTCCCGTCACCGTGGAACTGGACGAAATCACGAAGGAGTCGGTAACCGTAAAATCAACCTCGTAGCCGATGGGATAGGCACCGAGGCTTCCATTGATCGGACCGTTGGAATACAAGATTGTGGTAGACCAACCGGGAACGGACAGCAGACTCACTAATACCGCAGCTTGCCATAGTGGACGCATAACTCGTGATCCTTTTGACCGGGATTTGATAGTGATCCCGATTCGCCAATGAGTGTACGCTTGAATGTGCCGCCTGTCGATCCATTACGCCTAAAATGTTAGTACTGGCAAGTCCTATGCCCGGCTAAGTTGTAATTGGTACTGATAAGTTCTACGCTACATTTGGCAATTAGTACTAGTAAGTACTACGCCAGATAATTTGGAAAGTGACACCCGACATCTGTGGGTGAAGGCGCAGCGGGTCCGGGAGCACCAGACACTCCGCAGGTCTGCCACGTTCCAAACCCGTTGCGCCCCGCCAATAAAAACCAACTTGACCCCATGCCCGGTCGAACCTGTGTCGTCAGCTTCAGAGCAATACTGAGGGGCAAGACGAGCCGGAAGAGTAACGGTGCTGCGGTTTCACCGGGATTGATGCGGTATCCAAGACGGCCAGGGGCCATTCAAGGTAGTTTCGGCGACCGGGCGGGAGTTCTCAACCTTCCAGTTTCGCACCAGCGATGCCTTCATTCATGAGCCGTTCCATTGCCTCCTCGCCAAGGAGCGCCTTCAAGAACATGCAAAGCTGCGTCGGGCGAAATCGTAGAAGTTCGACTAATTTGGTCAGATCTTCAGCGGATAGCGTTGCGCGGTCCAACGGGACGTAAGCGGACTCGAAGTCTGCGAAGGCCCACTTCAGCGCCGATGCCACTCTCCATGTGTACCGTTGCTCAAGCGGCAGAGCAGCGATCTCTTCCATGTTCGGAGTCATGTCCTGCTTCTGCATTCCCGCCTTGACGAGCCGAAGATACGGCTGCATGTCTGGGGAGGTTGCCAGTTCGTGCGCTCCGTCCTCAGAGATGAGTTCGTTAATTGGGATCGGCTTGGGCTTTTGGTCGCTCATGATTCACCACCTACTCGCAGACGGTCGTCAACATCCTCGCTTCCACCAAAGTAAATCGGAATAACCTTGTGCCGTTCACCGAAGAGTTCACCGAAGCCCTTGACGTGAGATCGGCCACAGATCAACAGCGAGGGTTCCAAGCCCGTCAACTCGGCTTCGAACGCCTTGTACATGTGGTGCTCACGAACCAGATTCCACGCCAAAACGTAGCGGTCCGAATCGGCTACGACTTCGACCAACTGTTTCGTCTTGCTGAAGATCATCGACGAACGCAATCCGATTTTGTCCTTCACATCTTGAGGGACATCGACATTGGCGTACCGGATGCCTCGGCTATCGGCAATCTCCTGGGCGATGCTTCGTCTGAACGGGTCGGCCTCTTCGCCGATGAATCGAATTCCGTGTTCCTCGATCAGCGCTTCAAGGAGTTGCCTGAACTCTTGGTCAGATTCATTGTCAAGAGGTTGGACTCGATGTTCGCAACCCACGATCACGATGGTCCGCTTCTCTCGCTTGCTCCCGTTCATCATGGGCCGTACCAGTATGTCAGAGCCGGGAATACTCGGACGGGGGACGAGCCGCTACCCTGTATCCATCCTCTTCAAAGACGTGAACGCCCAGAGGTTCTGGCGTCGCCACTGTAATCACAGTAATCGCACTTCAGAACCGACGACCGTTGGCTCTCGCTTCTTTGGGCCATCTAAAGAAGAGGTCTCAATTTGCACTTGCTGACACGATTACGGTGATTACGATGCTTACGGGTTTCCGATTCATTCAGCCTTGATGATGGATTCGGGAACCGAGTAGAAGTATCCCAACTGGCCGTCGATGCGTTCTTGCTTCTTCTTCCGGTTCGGTCCTGATGTGTCGAGGTAACCAGCGTGTTCGAGGGCATCGGCGACGATCTCTGGGTTCGTTCCGGCGCACACAGAGTCACGGAAGACATCCGGCAGGATCAGGAACTTGCCTTTCTTCTGGTAGCCCGCTTTGCTGCCGTTCAACCGCACGCCGCCGCCGACAACTTCAAACTTTGCGTTGTGCTCCAAGATGAACTTCTGCACGCGATCCACAGCCATCGCGACCGGATCGAACGTCTTGCGATGCTCCATCCAGGACGCGAAGCACTTTTTCGCAGCCCGGAACGCTTCTCCCCTTCTCCAGCCGGTCAACCTCAGTTCCGTAGCGATTTCACCCGCACTGGCGACCAGGGCAAAACGCAATGCTACTCTCGGAACCACACCGGCAGGATTCTGGGGCATCACCGCCTGGACGAACGAATCCATGTAAGCGCGGCAACGCGACTCAACCTCCTCGGTGTTCGATGTAAGGTGGCTGAGAAATTTCTGAAACGGCGTTCCGAAATGATTTGCCGTGGCCGCCTTGATGCGGTTGGAAAAGTCCGCTGGCGTCTTCGAATCGTGAATGTTCTCAAACAACCCCTGATCCGAGCAGTCCGTGGCGATTTCCAGCAATCGAACTTCCTGTCCGACCATGGTTGCCACGCCCGCTTTCGCCATGTGTTGCGCCAACGAAATCTCGCCGCTGGTGATGAAGAGAACCCGCCACGACCGTTTCGCACGACCCATTCTCGCCTTGCCCTGCCCATTGCTGAGCATGTAGGTGATATCGCCAACGGCCCTGCCATCCGCCTGCCCGAGTTCGTCGATCACCATCACACAGTCGTTGTGCGACTGCGCGGTCTCCTCAAACGAATTCGCCGTGGACTTCCAGTTGAGCAGGTAGGAATCCTCTCCTGGGGCCGTCGCGACTTTCCCGCAGACCGAAGCCGCCACTTGAAGAGCGGTCGTCTTCCCTTTGCTGGAGAGCCCACGAAAATGGAACCCGCCGCCTTCGATCCCCATCAATCGCATTAAAGGGGCGGCGAATGCGACCGATGCTGCAAAGATCAATCGGCTGTTGCCTGAACACAACTTTCCGACGTTCCTTTTCCAATTGCCCTGGCAGCCGAACCCAATGTTCGGATCACCGGAGAAGACTACCTCGTCGGGGCCGAAGGAACCGTAAGGCAACACAAAACTATTTTTGACCCACCCCGGCATCGAACTCGAAAGCATCATGTTCCGAGATCGACCGGAACGGAGGAACTGACCCAAAAGATGACGGGATCGGTTATGAGATGAAAGAACGAGCCCGCGATGAACCAGATCAGAAATAATGACATTCGGATTCATCGAAGAAGGCATATGATAGTGCTTCTCTTGACCTTCGGGGTCTGTGAAAACGAGTAACTTGCCCCAATCATTCCCATCTTTGTTGCGGGTGATTGCCTTGATTAAGAGCGGCGAACAAACTGGAATGTGCTCTTCTACATCGTCGCGGAGATCATTGTAAATGACGCCACCATTGTTGATTGTGAAGTCGCCGCATGTGATCTGTTTGTCGAACTTCAACACAGTGCTCCGGCCTTCTCCGGGCCTTCATTGTAGGGCCGCTTCTCGTGTTTGTCAACCACCCCAAGATGACGCGATCATTGACACGATTGTTGACCAAGTCCGTTTTTGACAATTGAAGGTCGATCATCTATCTTTGGGTCATGCCTGAACAGATGACGCTCAGCAACATCCAAGAACAATTGATCGTCGCTCTTGAAAAGAGCAAGGTCGCATCAAAGACGCTGGAAGATGCACGGGCCAAACTCGCCCCTTTGGAAGCGAAGGCGGTTGAAGCCCAACAAAACGTTGCTCAATTGATGGCCGAGTACAACCGATTGACCGGAAACGTTCGGGAGAAGGGTGCTCGAACCGTCAGTGGGAGGAAGTACAATCAGACGCCCGAATCGAAAGTCGCGGCTCAAGAGAAACGCACCTACACACGGGCGATCAACGGCGGTTCGACTGAAGCCGAAGCCAAGAAGACCGCCAAAGAAGCAGGAAAGGCACTCGCGGCCAAGTTGGGAGTCAAATAGGGATTCGGGCCGTTGACCTACCAGAGCGCACCCCCGGATAGGGCGCAATGGGCGTCGGGCGGCATTGGGAGCCGTCGCCGTTTATCGTGACTGGGATTTGCATCCGGCTCAGTCCGGAGGGCTCTGAGAACGTCCATTCCCCCGCCAGCACCGGCGTCATGGACGCTGACGCTGACACCAGTTCCAGGTTGGACACCTTCGCGGCGCAAGGCGTCACGGGTTATCTCCACAGATTTATCCATCTCACCAAGAAAAAGTAAAAGTTAATCCACAAATCCCGATGCTCCCCACCACCCGAACATGTGACTCCCAAGTTCTTCGGTGTGAAGTACTTTAGTGATCAATCTCCCGAAGAGGTTCTGTCCTATCTCTATGAGACTGACGCGAAAGTTATAAAGAGTCCATAAAAACATACTGACAACTTTCTCGCCGGTTGATAGGATTTAAAAAGAAAGGAGTTTCTTTATGAGCCGTAAAGCGATTGCACAAGCCATGAATCAAGCCGCGCAGAGAAACTTGACTTTCAACATCTATTTTCCACAATCGGATCGTTCCGTAGTAGCGGTCTGGAATGAATGGAGTCGTCGGCTGGAGCTTGACCACGGCTACCCCGACATTCTCCCTAAAATCGGAGAAGGTCGGCTGGCAGCCATCAAGCGCACCTACCCGGATGCGGAAGTGTCCGAAATTCTCTAAGCGGCGAGCAAAATCATGGTTCAAAGGGCAGGGTTCCAAACTCTGCCCTTCTTCTTTTCGCGCTTCAAATGAACTTACGACGACCGCCGCTTGCGGGTAGTGCTCAGAGCGTTCATACTCCTACCATGACGCTCAAAAATGCGGCGCTGCTGGCTCTGATCGGAACGGTCCTTGTAACGGTCCTTCTGGTGTGGGACTTGATTTTCAACTTGCTGAACGTTATGCGGGGGCTCGTGCCTGCGGTGACGCTGTTTTCGTCGCTCATCTATGCGTTTGGTGCCTTGACCGTGGCCGTGTTCTTTTTCGTTTTCCACAAAAAACAATCGTGATAGGCAAGTCCCAAGTTGCGGGACTGAGAGCCGCATTCTTGAGTCTCATGCTGGAAGTATGAACGCTCACCGTCGCAACCATCGGGTTGACACGGGCGGGCTTGCTGGCGTGCGCTGAGGAACATAAGACGCAGGCGATCCTGAGGAAACACGGGCTGTTGCTTGCGGAGACGGCGTGATATGCTATGGCTCCATGAGCACGATTCTAATCATCCTCATCCTTCTAATTCTCATTGGCGGCGGCGGTTACTATTACGGCGGACCTCAATTGGGAGGTGGCATTGGAGGGGTCCTTCTCTTAGTCCTAATACTTTGGTTCTTTTTCGGTAGGCGGTGATCCGGGACACGGAACACCAGACGGCGGGTATCCTGGGGAAGCACGGGCTCTAACGCTTACTGTCCCGCCGTCTCGATTGGCCATCCCAGCAACAAAGCGATTCCCGCTGCCACCGCGATCCACCATAGACTGCCCAGCGAATCTGCCCGGTCGTGAAACCGCGCGGGTAAGACGTTAATCCCTTGCAGGAACTAGATGGCTCCCCGACCACCAGCAGCGCAGGACTATTGCCCTGAGTGGGAGAAGGCCCGCACATCCGGCTTCCATGCGACTCTGAGACCATATGGCTTTGACAGAGAGAAATCTTACGATCCCCGAGATCATGTTGATCGCCGGAACTCGGGCTGCGCTTGGCCTTGGCGTCGGTTTACTGATTTCGGATCGGCTCACCAAAGATCAGCGGAAAGGGGCAGGATGGGCGCTCGTGGCAGTCGGCATCTTGAGTACGATCCCGATTGTGACGGGCGTGCTTGCGAAGCGACCGGCTGCCGGGAGACCAGCGGAGTCGTGAACAGCAAGGAGCCGCCGCGATCTGAACGAATCTCGACCAGCGGTTGAAGCGTCCGGGGGATTCTTTGGTGCGGGCTGGTTCTGAAAGCGATGGACGGCTGGTGGTGGGCGGACGTGGTGGCGGCGTTGGAGTGGTTCCGATCATTGCCAAATAAGTCGGTCGATTCGGTTCCGGGGAAGGGGCTATGCGCATTGTTCGTGTGGATGTGGCGCGGTGAGGTTTCTACGGCGCTGGAATCGTCGCAGTGCCCTCAGGTAAGGACTTCTATCCCGGCGCTTACCGAAAGTGTGGCGGGCCTTCTGTGCGCCTGGATTTGTCGTGCAAAAGTTCGTGCAATTTGAGCCGCACCTGCCGTTTAAAGACGCAACCGCCACGTTGCAACGACCTAAAGACACAATAGCTTGGAAGGGATCCTAGAATCCGGAGGCAAACGCTCTATCCAGACTGAGCTACGGGCGCGTACTTTACATTGTACCCGCATACGCGGGCAGGGACCGCATCCCTACAGAACATCGGCGAAGCCGCGTTTCAAATGGCGGAAGAACAGCCCGCCCAGAACGAACACGGTCACGGAATAGCACGCCAGCACGGCAAACTCCTGCCAGGTGGGCCAGCGCGCGGATAATAAGCGGTCGCGATATGCGCGCACCACCCATGACATGGGGTTCCACGCCACCAGGAAATGAAAACGCTGGGGGATCTGTTTCTCCGTGATCATGATTGGCGTCACCCAGAACCATAAGGTCATCACCACCGCCAGTACTTGCGCCGTGTCGCGCAGGTAGACGTGGAGACTCGACACAATCCAGCCCACCCCCACCGCAAGAAACCCCACGAATACCATGTAGATCGGCAGCAGCAGAATCATCGGGCTCACCGTATTGAATACCAGCGCGGTGGCAATCACTACCAGCGCCAGCGCGATCAGATGATGGATCAGGGAGGACAGAAAAATCGAAACCGGCACTACTTCCGCGGGAAAGACGGTCCGCGTGATCAGGTTCGAGTTTTCGATGAGCGAACCCGCCGATCGCAGCACGGTGTCCTGGAACAGCAGCCACGGCAGGAAGCCGCAGAACAGGTACATGGTGTAGTTGCCCGTCACTTCGCCTTCCGGCATCTTCACCTTGAGACAAATCTGAAACACGAACACGTAGCTGAGCAACAGCACCAGCGGATGAACCGCGCCCCACAGCCAGCCCGCCGCCGACCCCACGTAGCGCGCCTCGAAATCGCGCCGCACCAGCTGCGCGACCAGCGTGCGGCGCTCCACCAGGTTTCGTGCAAAATGACGTCCGGGAATACGAGTCACGTTTAAGAGTTTACAGCGAAAGAATGCTGAGCCGCGTGGTGTACACTCAGAACGAATGCAGTTTTCCGCCGGCGCGGTCACCTTACTCCTCACGGCTTGCTGGCTGCTGCCGGGACAATCTTCCACCGGTCACGCGTCCGCCACTCACGGTATTAAAAGCAACACGCCCGCCGACCCAAAGCCCGATCCCCCGGCCGTGAGCGCGCACGCCGCGCCGGGCACCGAGAAGCTGACCTTCGACGTAGAGTGGCGTCTGGTGCATGCCGGGACCGTGTCCATTGACCAGGAAAAGACGCACGCGGAAATGAGACTGCAGTCCGCTGGACTGGTTTCATCGTTGTTCAAGGTGAACGATACGTATACCGTCGATTACGACGAGCCGTTTTGCGCCTCCCGCGGCCTGATGGATTCCGAAGAGGGAAAGCGGCACCGCGAGTCGGAAATTACCTATGATCGCGTCCGGAACCGGGCCTCCTACCTCGAGCGGGACGTTTTGAAAGGGATAGTGTTGCACGCGGACCAGGTGGATATTCCGAACTGCGTGCATGAAGTGATCGGGGCGTTTCTGCAATTGCGCGCCCACCCCATTGAGCCCGGGCAATCCACGCAAGTGCCTATGAGCGATGGACGGCGTTTCGCGGCGGTGAGGATCGACGCGCAGGAGCGCGAAGACATCAAAACACCCGCCGGCAATTTCAAAGCCGTCCGCTATGAAGCGCACATGCTCAACAGCGTGATTTATACGCGCAAGGGTCAGGTGTTCGTCTGGCTCGGCGACGATCCGCATCACCTGCCGGTGCAGATCCGTCTGCGCATGCAATTCCCGATTGGAACGGTGACTCTTCAATTGCTGAAGGAGGAGCATTCGTGAATCAAACCCGGCTACTCTTAATGTTTGCGGCGGCCGCCGGAGCCTGGGCGCAAGCGCCCAACGCGCTCATGACTACCAATGAGGTTAATCAGCTCTGCCAGCGTTCCACGCAATTGATGGAGGCAGGCGGCGTCGCCGTTCCGGATCTGCAGCGCGCCTCCGCCCCGGTCATCGAGAATGTCCGGCAAGCCTGCATCCAGCTCAAGGCGCGTCCCGGCGCGGGCCAGCCCACCTACGTCCTCATGATGAACCTCCGGGCGTACATGAGCCTTGCCGACGCAGTGCCGAAGCCCTTTCCGTTCCCTGAAGCGGCGCGCCTGCAGTTCACGGAACTGCGTGATGGCTCGACCCGGCTGGACGTCCATTTCCGCGCGCTTCTGGATCAAAAGGACGCGCAGCTTCGAACTGCGGATCGCGATAACCTGGCTCGCTACGGGGAAGCGAATCGCCGCCTTCCGCAGCCGATGCCGGCGAATCCGCGAGTGGTGTTCCTGGGCGATTCGATCACCGACTTTTGGCGTCTGAACGAGTATTTCCCGGACCACGACTTTATCAACCGCGGGATCAGCGGCCAGATTACCAGCGAGATGCTCGGGCGCATGAAGGCGGACGTGATGGACCTTCATCCCTCGGCGATCATCGTTTTGGGCGGCACGAACGACCTGGCTCGGGGAATTCCCTTGACCGCCATCGAGAACAATTATCTGATGATCGCGGACCTGGCGGACGCCAACAAGATCAAGGTGATCTTCGCTTCGGTCCTGCCCGTAAGCGATTATCATAAAGATGTGAATCCGGCCAACGAACGTACTACGGGTCGCCCGCCGGTGTTCATCAAGGCGTTGAATGACTGGCTGGAAGTCTTCTGCACCCAGCGCAGGTACACCTATTTGAACTACTTCTCGGCGGTAGTCGACGGTGCGGGGCAGTTCACGGCGGATATGAGCGATGACGGCCTGCATCCGAACCCGAAGGGCTATCGAGTGATGGCTCCATTGGTTTTGGACGCGGTGCAAAAGGCGTCCGGACGGCCGGCCCCGGAAGCGCAACAACAGAAACCTGAGAAGCGGCGTCTATTCTCTAAGTAGGGCAACGACGATGGGATCTTTCCGAAACTGTTGTCTCTTGGTGGTCATGGCCGCCATAGGAACCGCGCAGACCGCCATGAAGATGACCGCGGACCAGCTTTTCAACTTCATCAAATCGTCCATCCAGTTGCATCACGACGACCGCAAAGTCGCGGAATACGTGAATAAGATCCAGCTTTCCGATAAGTTGGAAGACCGCCGCGTGGAGGAATTGCAGGGCCTCGGCGCGGGTCCGAAGACCGTGGCCGCGCTGCGAAAATTGAGCGAAGCCTCCGCTAATCTGGCCGTCGCGCCGCCGCCCCCGCCTCCGCCGCCAAGACCGGTGATTCCTCCTCCCGATTCCGTCGAGCAGGCCGGGATACTTAACGAAATCATAGAAACGGCGCGCAATTATGCCGCGAGCCTCCCGAACTACATGTGCATCCAGGTGACGCGACGGCACTTCGATCCGGCGGGTGGCGATAACTGGAGGCTGATCGACACCGTTCAGGAACAGCTCAGCTACGTCGATAAACAGGAAAGCTACAAAGTAGTGATGTACAACGGCCAGGCGCGCAACGATATTCAACACTATCAATTGCCGAATGGAGGCGTGACGTCCTCGGGCGAATTCGGCAGCCTGTTCACGGAGATTTTCGCTCCGGAGACGGACACCGACTTCAACTGGGATCATTGGGCCACGTTGCGCGGAAAGCGGATGTACGTGTTCGCTTATCGTGTGGAGCAAGCGCGGTCGCATTACACCATCTCGACCAGTGAGAACCCTCGCGTCATTACTTCCGGCTATCATGGCCTGATTTATGCGGATCGCGAAACCTCCGAGGTGATGCGCTGGACCCTCGTGTGCGACGATATTCCGGCCGATTACCCGGTCCAAAAGGTGGCTCTCGACGTTAACTACGACTTCATCACCATCGCGGACAAGCAATACGTTCTGCCGATCAAGTACAGCGTACGCTCCATCGATCAAGGCCGCCGCGGGAAGCAAGCGTCATGGAATGAAGCGGATTTCCACTTGTACCGCAAGTTCAGCACCGAGTCCTCCATCACGTTCGACACGCCCGACGCCATTCCCGATGACAAGCTTCAGGAGCAGCCGGCGACTCCTGATACGCCGCCGAACCCGAATCGTTAGAAGTTTGGAATGAGAAGAATACAACAATTCGGCGCGCTGCTTGCGCTCTCAGTCATAGCCTGCGCACAAACCAAAGTGCCGATCGAGGACGAGCCTCCGCCAAGCGATAGCGACCAGAAAGCGATCCTGGATCGCATCACCCAAAACGCCCTGAAATACTCGAATGATCTGCCCGATTTTGTGTGCAATAGGCTCACCCGGCGCAGTGTCGATCCCACGGGATTCAGCCAGAGTTGGCGGACGATCGACACGGTCGACGAGGAATTGAGCTTTACCGGTCACAAAGAAAACTACAAGACTGTCTCAGTCAACGGCAAGAGTGCCGCTGGGTCCCACCGGTCCGGATCGGCGTCGTACGAGTTCGGCGACGCGCTCTCCTGGATTTTTGCTCCGAACGTGCAGGCCGATCTCAAGTGGCACAGTTGGACCTTGGTGAATCAGCGCCGGACGCAAGTATTCGCCTACAGCATCACGCAACCCAAGTCGCAATTCTTCATTGGAGCGTCCAAAAACAAGGTGGCCGCGAGCATCGCGGGCATGGTTTACGCGGATGCGGAAACCGCGAACGTCATGCGGGTGATCGTGATCGCGACCAGCCCGGCGAAGTTTCCGATAACCAACGTGACATACGATTTGACCTATGACTTCATCAAGGTCGGCGGCCAACGGTTGGTCTTGCCTGTCAAATCGGATTACCACGCCAAGGATGGCAAGAGTCTGGTGTGGACCGAGGTGGAGTTCCGCCGTTACCGGCAGCCTGGGTCCGATGCCGCCGGCAAGCTCGAAACCCGATAAAGATTATGGCTGTGCATGAACTGAATAAGCCAATTCTTTGCGTTTTTATTTACGTTCATTCACGTTCATGCACGGCTTATTTCTTTGCCGCAGGCGCCTCGGTTTTCGGAGCCTCCGGCTCGACTTCCGGTGCGACGCCCTGTTGGTAGCGGACGATCACGGTAATACGCCGGTTGGATGGGTCGTTCGGATTATCTTTAACCCGCAGGCTCTGGTCGGCGAACCCGCGCACCTGGATAATCTGATTCGGTTTTATCCCGCTCGCCTCCATCAGCCGGCGGGCCGCGTTGGCCCGGTCTGTGGAAAGCTCCCAGTTGGAATAGTCCCCACGCGCCGAGAACGGCCGGGCATCCGTGTGTCCCTCGATCATAATGTCATTGGGCAGTTTCTTGAGTTCGTCCGTCAGCCGCTGGATCAGCTCCTTGGCCGCCTCGCTGGGACGAGCGCTCCCTGACTCGAAGAACATGCCGCGCTCGTTTTCGATCAATTCGACGCGCAGTCCATCGCCTGTTACGCTCATCTGCACATAATTCTTCAACTTCTCGAACTCGGGGCTTCGTTTGACCGCCTGCTCGAGCTGGTCCTTGAGCGAGGTCATATTGTCCTTGTTCACCGATACCGTCTCGCCGGTGCCGGCGGAAGCGCTCCCGGAGAGTTTTCCCGAGCCCGAAGGGTCGCGAAAGTAGGCACTGATCGCTTTCTTCACCTGTTCACTCGTGTTCATCAGCCACAGCACAATGAACAGCGCCATCATGGCGGTGACAAAGTCAGCATACGCGACCTTCCACGCGCCGCCATGATGTCCGCCGTGGCCGGATTTCTTTTTGATGATGATAATGGGAACTTCTGCTTGGGCGCTCATTTTTTCTGCTCCGGCGGAGGCGACTCCGCAGCCCCGCCCCTCTTGTTTGCCAATTCGAACTCCTTGAAAGTGGGCCTTAACTCCCCCGGGATCGACCGGCGCGCGAACTCGACCGCCAGTACTGGCGCCGAGCCCTTCACGAACGCCACGACACCCTGGCGAAGACAGCGCAGGTAGTCGGATTCGGCGTCATTCAGCTTGGATAGATTGGAAGCCAGCGGGCCCAGCACGCCATAGCACAAGAGAATTCCGAGGAACGTGCCAACCAGCGCCGCCGCGACCTTATGCCCGATCTCCTCCGGAGGGCCGCCAAGCGCGCCCATAGTGATGACGACTCCGAGCACCGCCGCCACGATCCCGAGTCCGGGAAGAGCGTCCGCCACCGTGGAGAGCGCCGCAACCGACTGGGTCAACTCCTGATGATGAACTTCCATGTCCATCTCCATCATCTGGTCCAGGTCAAAAGCGGGCACGCCACCACTAATCGACATCCGCAAAGTGTCGCACACGAACTGCGACGCGTGATGGTCGTTGATAAAATTGGGATACTTTTTGAAGACGGGGCTTTTTGCGGGCTCCTCGACGTCTTCCTCGAGCTTGACCATGCCGTTCTTGCGCGCGTGATTGAAGAGTTCGCTCAGCATCCGCAACGTTTCGAGGTAACGAGCTTTGGTGTAGCTGCTGCCTTTCAGAACCGAGACCAGGCCTTTGGAAATCCTGAGCAGCGTCGCGAGCGGGTTCGCGGTCAAAAGCGTTCCGAGCGCTGCCCCCCCAATAATCAGCAGTTCGGCGGGTTGCAGGAGCACGCCGATTTTGCCGTGCTCCATGAGATAGCCGCCCATTACTGCGGCAAACACTACGACTATTCCGATAATGGCAAACATAGCTGGGTGCGATGCATGGCCTTGAGTACCCTGACCCTGACGTTAGGCTTATCGGCTCAGGTGCGCTACACTTTTGCTGTAACCGCTTGCTGAGCGCACAGCGTTACATGTGAAAGGTTTAGGATGCGAAGCGCAATCTTATTGTTGTCAATTCTTTCGTTTCATAAAGGGGACGAGTGGACGCAGATTTTTGACGGGACCACCTTGGAAGGATGGCAGGCCAACCAAAACCCGGGCTCCTGGACGGTGAAAGACGGCGCCCTCAGTGGTGACGGCGCAGCCAGTTCTCTTTTCTATCGGGCGGACAAATGCCTCAACTGCGAAATCAAGGCCGACGTCCGGATCAATCACGGCGGCGCCTCAGGCATGTACTTGCGGGCCGCATGGGGCCCCGGAGACGCGCACGGCTACGAAGCCCGGATCACAGCTCCGGATTCGTCCACGCCGGAGGATGCTTGGGTGAACGAGCACATCATCGTGGAAGGAAATCACGTCCAGATCTTCGTCAACAACAAGAAGACCGCCGACTATATTGACGAGAAGAACACCTATACCGGCGGCTATCTTGCGTTGCAACAAAGCGGCGCGGGCAGCACCGTCGATTTCAAGAATGTGATGATGAAGACCCTTCCGGGGCCGAGCACGCAACTTTCCGGAACGTGGAAACTCAATCGCGAAAAATCGATGTCCGCGACTGGCGCGCCGCCCGAGACTGAGCTGCGCGTTTTGGACGAGCGCGACGGAATCCGGTGGCAAGCGGTAGGCCAGGACGGCAAGCTCGACGCCAACTTCTTTGGACGACCCGATGGCTACGATTACCGGGTAAACGGAACGCCATTATACGACCATATCTCGCTTGAGGAAACCGACAAACACCAGGTGCATTTCGCGATGAGGATCGCCAAGCTACGGAAAAAACTGGATCCGCACACATTTCTCGCGGTGATGCGCCAGGGACGCGACCAGGCTGGCCGCGTCGTTTACACCATTTCTCCAGACGCCAAAGCGATCACGGCCGAGGGGACCTGGAAACACGGGGCGGAAGAGACGCACTTCAGCGAATTGTTCGAAAAGGTCGATTGACCGCAGGCGACCGATGGCACTCGGGGTGAAGCACCAGGACATCCAGACGGCAACCAGCGTGATTACTCTGAGCGGAAAGCTGATGCTAGGCGAAGAAGTTACGAAGCTGGAGTCCTTAGTGCCGGAGTTGTTGAAAAACGGGCGGAAGAATCTGGTGTTCGACCTGAGCGGCGTGACTCACATCGATTCCACCGGGATCGGCCGCTTCATCGATACTTACACCCGGTTGGGACAGGTGGGTGGCCAAATCCGGCTGGCCGGCGCCACGGGTGCGGTGCGCGATTCATTCCGGGTTACCCGGCTGGATACCGTATTTCCGTTCTACCCAACGGTAGAAGCGGCCTGCCAGGGTCTCGGTTGAATCACACGCCCGCGTGGCCAGCCCCAGGCGGTCCCAACGTGGGCGAATCCGGCTTCGCGCGTTGAGCCCTTGCCAGGCCGAGAATATGGTCTGCTGCCTCCTGCGGGTTGTCAATGGAACGGATCACGATCCGGCTTCCTTGACCGGACGTTTCGAGCGAAAGATCTCCGATCCCCACCAGGCGCTGGCCGAGCGTCTGATCCACCCGGACGTCCTGAACCTTGGCCAGATCCACGGTGCGCGTGGATTTGGAAATAAAGCCGGCTTCGTAGCGCAGATGGTCCCCTAGAATTTCAAGTTTGATCAAACGCCGCTCGATGTGCCGAATCGCCGTCACCACCAGGAGAAAACCCGGAACCACGAGCGTCCAGACCAACTCCGGTTGAGTCTTGTCGACCAACAGATACACGCCGATCGCAACGGCCAGAATCAGGCAGAACACGTAGCTCAGCTTGACGAATTTCAGGGATGGACGGAGCTGCATTGCCGAGCATCATAACATGACCGTCTAGTGGACTGGCACAATAGAAGTAGTAATGGAAACAGAACGCCCGGTAACCAGAGTGCTCGTCGTAGATGACGAGGAATCGCAGCGCACAGCGCTGGCCAGCATGCTGACGTTGTGGGGTTACGTTGTCGAAACCGCAGCAGACGGGCAGGAAGCGCTCGAAAAGCTGGCGACCTTCGACGCGCACGTCATGATCACCGATCTGATGATGCCCCGAATGGACGGCCGGGAACTGCTCAGAAGATTGAAAGCGCAAGGCGGAGGACCGCCGGCGATTGTCCAGACCGCATTCGGAAATCTCGAAACAGCGGTGGCGACCATTCACGATCTGGGCGCATTCTGGTTTTTAGAAAAGCCGGTGCAGTCGCAGGCTTTGCGGCTGTTGCTCGAGCGCGCCGCGGCGCAGGGCCGCTTAGTCGAACACACCGAGCACCTGCAGCGGCAGCTCAGTTATCAAGGCGTACTGGGAGAAATGGTCGGAGCTTCTCCGAAGATGCAGGAGGTCTTCGGACTGATCCGCCAGGTGGCCCCGAGCCGCGCCGCGGTCCTGATCACGGGAGAAAGCGGAACCGGAAAGGAGCTGGCCGCGCGGGCGATTCACGCGCTCAGCCCGCGTCGTCATGCCGTGTTCGTCGCCATCAACTGCGCCGCCATGCCGGATACGCTCATGGAGAGCGAGCTGTTCGGTCACGAAAAAGGCGCGTTTACCGGCGCCGTGGAACGGCGGGCCGGGTGCTTTGAATTGGCGCAAAATGGGACGGTGTTGCTCGACGAAATCGGCGACATGCCTCCCAATACTCAGGCCAAGCTTCTGCGTGTGCTGGAGGACGGACGGGTCCGGCGGCTCGGCGGGAAGACCGAGATTCAGCTCGATGTACGCGTGGTCGCGGCCACCAATATGCCGCTCGATAGTTCGATTCGCGAAGGCAAGTTTCGCGAAGATCTCTTCTACCGGTTGAACGTATTTCCGATTCCCCTGCCTCCGCTGCGCGAGCGTAAAGAGGACCTTCCCGTGCTGACCGCCGCCCTGCTCGAAGACCTGAACCGCAAGCACTCGACCAAAGTGACGGACATTTCCGCCGACGTTCACGAGCGCTTCCGCACCTATGGATGGCCCGGCAACATTCGCGAACTCCGCAACGTGCTGGAGCGCGCGGTGATTCTGGCGGGAGAAGGCACTATCCACGCCGCGCATCTTCCTCCCGGTTTCGGCGGCGGGGCGCTGCCTGCGACCATTTTGACCACCGATTCCGATGAGTTGCGCGTGCCGGTCGGCTATACCATTGAGCAAGCCGAGCGTGCGTTAATTGAACTGACGCTCCAGCGGACCAAGAACAACAAAACGCGCGCGGCGGAGATTCTCGGAATCAGCCAGAAGACCCTGTTCAACAAACTCAAGGAATATGGTGCCCAGGGCGCAGGCGCGAGCTGACGAATGTCGCTGCGGGTCAGACTGGTTCTGTTGATCGTCGCCATGGTGGCGCTGGTTGCACTGGCGCTGTCGGCTCTCCATCTCACGAGCCTGGTGAATACGCTCTCGGCGGATGCCTTGAAGCGCAGCGAGCTCGCCGGCCAGCAGGTGAACGCGGTCGTCGCCGACCGTATCAATCACGATCCGAATGAACCCGATCCGCCGGCCAATCTCGAGGAGAGAAAGGCCCGGTGGAACGACATCGTAGCCAGCGATCCGGATATCGACAGCATGCTCACCAAGACGATGGCTCTTTACCCGGCCATCGTCGAGATCAACATCGCCGATCAGGCCGGCCGGATTCTGGCGTCTTCGAATCCCTCCCAGGTAAACGCCCCGCTGACGCCGCATGGAGATTTCAGTGCCTGGCTGAATGGTTCGCAGTACCGCCGGCTGCTGGACTTGATGGTGCGGCGCCCAGACTACCAAGTGAACGTGAAACTCGGTTTTGCCGGTCAGGCTGACCCGATATTCACCATCCAGGTGGTCACTTCGAGCGTGTTGCTCCGCAGCGAGTTGTTGCCGGAAGTCAGGGCACTGGCAGTAGTGTCCGGCGGCGCCTTGCTGGTATCGCTGCTGCTCATTGTTCTCGCCACAAATCGCGTGCTGCGTCCGCTAAAGCGTATCGAGCAGACCATTGATCGCATCGTGCAAGGCAACTACGGCGGCAACGAATCCAACCGGACCGATGCGAAGGAATTCGCCGCCGTGGAGAGCAAGCTCAACATCCTGGGCCAGCAGTTTCGCGGCGCGCGTCAGGAGGCGACAGAGTTACAGCACAATTTGGATCTGCTGCTCGAACGGATGGCCTCGCAGCTCGACGTCGCCTCGCGCCTCGCTGCCATCAGCCGCATTACCGGAGGCGTAGCGCATGAGATCAAGAATCCGCTCAACGCGATTTCTCTTCGTTTGGACCTGCTGCGAGCCCGGATCGGCGCGCCGGAGGAAGAACTGATCCCGGAGATCGACATTCTTTCAAAAGAGGTCACGCGCCTGGATCGAGTGGTGAAAACCTTCCTTGATTTCTCACGTCCGGTGGAAGTGAAGCTCGAAGAAATCGACCTGGAGGCGTTGACGCGCGAGGTGGCCGAGCTCATGACGCCGCAAGCGCGGCTCGCGAACATCGAACTGCGTTTCGAAGCGCCTGTCGAGGCGGTGAAGTCGGTGGCCACTGCCGGTTCGATTCTCGCCGTACGGTCCACGAACGGAAGTGGTAGGAATTCTACGTGGATTCGGGGCGACGCGGACATGCTCAAGCAGGCGGTTCTCAATCTGGTCACCAATGCTCTCGACGCCATGAAGAATGGCGGCAACTTGCTCTTGAGCGTCGCCGCCGAGGGTGAGACGGTAGCGTTGAATGTGGCCGACAACGGTCCCGGCATCCCTCAGGCGGTTCGCGAGAAGGTTTTTCAGTTGTATTTCACCACCAAATCCCGCGGTTCCGGCATCGGTTTAGCGATGACATACCGGGCTGTGCAGTTGCATAATGGTACTATCGACTTCACTAGTGAAGACGGGCGGGGAACCACTTTTCATTTGCGCTTTCCCGCGGTAGCAGGCCATGTATAAGTCCCGGCTCCTTCCTGCGATCATCGCGCTCTCCATGACCTCGACGTCATGTTGGACGCGGAAGAGCCCGGCGGTTTTCACCCCCCCTCCGCCCCGAGCGCAGCCGAAAGCGCCTACCGAGGCCGCGACGCTTCCGCCCCCGCCGAAGATCGACGCAGACCCTTCCAATGAGCTTCCTCCGCGAATCTCTACGACTATGCCGGATCTGCCCGAGCCTCCCAAGCCCGCTCCGCCCGCGCGCCGGACCACGCCGCCGCCCAGGGTGGTTATAGCGCCGCCGCAACCGCCCACGGAACAGCCGGCTACCCCGAAACTGGGGCAGATCTTCACGGCGAGTCAAGTAAAGGAATACAACCGGGAATTGAATGAGAAACTGGAGAGAGTTCGGAGAAATCTCGCGATTCTGGCGGGAAAAAATCTGAATTCGGAGCAAGCGGAGATCGCCAGCCGCATCCGCACTTTCCAATTACAAGCAGAGCAGGCGCGGGAGCAGGATCTGGTGACCGCAGTCAACCTGGCGAGGCGTGCAGATCTCCTCGCGCAAGATCTTGTCGAGCGCCTGCCCTGAAGCCGCCGGGTCGGAGGGTCCGGCGACTCTCGGCTACCCGGCCGTCGCTTGCGAGAGCGATGGCCGGGCGAAACTTACCGGTCTCCACCCCCGGACGCGACCGTCTTAGCCAGCGTCTCGGGAACCCAGATGCGGACTTCCACGCGCCTATTGGCCTTGCGGCCATCGCGCGTTTTGTCATCCGCTACCGGCTGGGCATATCCTGCTCCGAGCATGGAGAGGCTTCGCACCGGAATTTTATGCTCATTCGTGAGATACCGCGCGACGGTTGCCGCCCGCCGCTGGCTCAACGCTTCGTTGTAGGTGGGCGAACCGCTCTTGTCAGTAAAGCCCTGCACCTCTATTACATAGCGATCCATGCCGCTTACCTGGCTAGCGATGTCATCTAGTTTCTGCTTTCCCTCAGGCGTGAGCGTATCTTTGTTCACGGCGAATAGCACCGTCTCGGATTTCGTCATCTGATATCGGTTCATCGCGTCCATGGTTCGACCGAGACGGTCCAAGCCCTGCTCGGCAAAGGTCTTGGCGCCATCCGCTGCCTGGCGTGCGCCATTGGCGGACTGCTGTGCGCCGTCAGCCTTTTGATCGGCCGCCCTCGCGGCCTCGCTGGCCTGGTTGGCCTTGTTATCTACATCGCCCAGTTTTTCCTTGGTCCTCGAAAGATCCTTGTCAAGATCTTGAATTTCAGTCCCTTGGGCGGCAATCTCTTTGTCCTGCTCGGTATTTTTCGTTTCGGTTCCCGTAACGCGCTGTTCCACCGGCGCGATCGTCTTTGCGACATACTTCTTGGTAGCGCAACCCGTGCCAACCAGGCTCAGCGCCAGTGCGCCGGCCATCATCCCTGTCAGTTTCATTTCTAAACCCTCTTTCGTTCCTAAATTCCTTACTAACTTAAGTGTAGCGTCTTAACGCTCCCACTATCATAGTCATTCAACCACCCTGCGACTCGCAGCATGCCGATCCCTGGGTCCGGCCCACCTGCAGCCGGCCCCAAGGATCGGCGCCCGCGGGAGCAACCACGGGATCCTGGGTCGTGCGCGCCTCACCGGAGGCGTCCGAAAATCAAAAGCCAGTAGAATCTTCCCGATCCGCTTCGGAAAGTTTTTCAGCTTACTTTCACTTTCCCTCGCTAATCTATTGATCCCGCTTGATTCTCGGATTTCGCGGTATCATACTCGCACGTTTATAGCCAGAAGTAGTTATGTGAATTCAGCCCAATGGCGTCTAATCTGGATAGAGGGAGGTTTTGGACTCTCTCAAGCGTGCTATGAGCGTCCGTAACATGATTCGCGTCCTCGTCGCCGATGATCATCCCCTAATCCGGAGCGGTCTCAAGCAAATTCTTGCGCAAGAGCCCGATGTGTGAAATCCGCCGGCGCAAGCCGGGCCTTCCCGTCCTGGTACTGAGCATGCACGCCGAGGAGCAGTTCGCGGTTCGGGCGATTAAGGCGGGCGCGAGCGGCTATCTCAGCAAGACCGACCCTCCAACCGAGATCGTGCGGGCGATCCGGAAGGTGGTTTCTGGAAAAAAATACGTGAGCGCGACTCTGGCAGAAACCTTGGCCAACGCGGTCGAAAGCGGGAACGAGCGCCCGCCCCATGAGTCGCTATCCGACCGCGAATTTCAAGTCATGAGCAAGCTTGCCTCGGGAAAGACGGTTTCTCAGATCGCGGCCGAGATCTCACTCAGCGTCAAAACCGTGAGCACGTACCGCGCGCGTGTGCTGGAAAAAATGAATATGCGTACAAACGCCGAACTCACGCGGTACGCGATTCAAAATGGATTGGTAGACTGATACCGCGGGCGAGCCCGGCGCGCGATGTCGCCACACCGTGCGATCGCGCGCGACTTGTAAAGCCGGAATTGCGTCGGCGTGAGATGCATTTCGCTGCAGATTTGCTCCGCGGCCTGCTCGCCGTAATAAAACCGCTCCAGTATTTCGCGATCTCGAACCTTCAGGCGCGCTAGCATCCTTTTGACCCCGTCCCTCTGTTCCCGCGCGGAAGCGCGCGCCTCCGGCGATTCGTCCCGAGGCGTGCGCGGCTCCTGCTGTGTCGCGTCGGCGAGGCGCCGCCGTTGAAATGAGGCTCCACGAATCAGCGCAGCCGCCCGCCGGCGCGCCACCACCCATACGAATCCCATCAAACGATCCGGGTCACGTAACGCTCCACCCCGAATCGCCTCGATAACGATCACCATCACTTCATGGACGCGGTCTTGAGCAAACTGCGGATCTAATCGGCGGAATATGCCGAGGCAAGGGCCGTCCGACAGCGCCGCGTAGAGCCGCTCCACTGCACTGTTATCTCCGATCCGGATTCCTTCCGCAACCTCGGCCCAGCAGGCACCGCCCTCCGTAGCTTCGCCCAATACCACAGGTCTATAATATTTCATAAACGCGTCCATGCATATCGGCGCACAGATGATAATTACGTAGGAACTGTCCTACATTACCGTCACTGTGCCAATCGGCATATATCATAATTTATCTCTTTATCTCGCACGGCAGGTATGCGGCCGCATCCGATACAATTTATAGTTGTAATGTCCTTTCCAATTCATCGCAAGCGCCGTCTGCGTGTTTCCGATCCCATGCGGCGGCTGGTTCGAGAGACCCATCTCGAGCCCTCGCAATTGATCCTGCCGCTGTTCACTTGCCCCGGAGAGGGTGTCCGGAAAGAAATCAGCTCGATGCCGGGAAATTACCAGCTCTCTATCGACGAACTGGTCAAAGAGTGCGAATCGGCTCATGCGCTCGGCGTCGGCGGCGTGATTCTGTTCGGAATACCGGAAGCGAAGGATGAGCTGGCGTCGGAGGCGTACGCCGAGAGTGGAATCACGCAACGCGCCGTGCGCGCCGTTAAGAGGGCTGTGCCGAATCTGGTGCTGATCACGGATGTCTGTAACTGCGAGTACACCAGTCACGGCCACTGCGGCAAGGTCGTCAATGGCGACGTCGATAACGACGCGACGCTGGAGTGGCTGGCTGACGCTGCGGTTTCGCACGCTCGCGCGGGCGCCGATATTGTCGCGCCCTCGGACATGATGGATGGGCGCGTGGGAGCCATTCGGAGCGCGCTCGATACCAATGGATTTAAGAACACGCCGATTCTTTCCTATGCGGCCAAATTCGCGTCGGTATTTTATGGTCCTTTTCGGGAAGCCGCCGAATCCACGCCGCAGTTTGGCGATCGGCGCAGTTATCAGATGGATCCGGCCAATCGCCTGGAGGCGATGCATGAAATGGAACTCGACTTCGAAGAGGGAGCCGACATGCTTATGGTCAAGCCCGCCATGCCGTACCTGGACCTCATCCGCGAAGCGCGCGATCGCTTCCCGGTTCCCATCGGCGCTTATCAGGTCTCGGGCGAGTTCAGCATGATCGTAGCCGCCGCGCGCAACGGCTGGCTGGACCTGGATCGCGCCATGATGGAGTCGCTTATCTCGATCCGGCGTGCAGGGGCAAGCATCATCCTGACGTATTTCGCCAAAGATGCCGCGCGTGCCCTCGCGTAACCGCACCCTGGAACGGGTGCTCGGATGGCTGGCCGTTCTGAATCTGGCTCTGGTTGCTCTTCTGCTAGCCAATCCGTCCTTTTCAAACGCGTCGCGGCCGCCGCGCGGCCTGCATGATCCGGTTCTGGCTCTTCAACTGGCGCG
>JBEKBK010000062.1:0-23082 GCA_050015435.1 Bryobacteraceae bacterium | reverse complement strand
ACCCCCTGGGCCCCTGCAACGAGGCCAAGGAAGCCGCCCACAATATGGTGCAGTACGGCGGGCGCTATCGGTATAGCGAAGGCGACAAGGTCCAGCAGCTGCTCGCGGAGCAGGAAGGCCTCAAGCTCGATTACGTTAGAATTCACCCTGGCTCCAGCGGACCGCTGCATCAGGCGGTGCTCGGTTTCACCACGCCGACGAAGCCGCTGGTGATTGCAGATCCCGGCTACGAAGCCGCTGAGCGCGCCGCGAAATTCATCGGCTCGAAGGTGGTTCGCGTTCCGCTGACCAAAGACTTCCAGCACGATGTGAAGGCCATGGCTGCGGTTCAGGATGCGGGTCTCATTTATGTGGTCAATCCGAACAACCCGACCGGCACGCTGACCAAGCAGGCCGACCTCGAGTGGCTCGTCGCCAACAAGCCGAAGGGTTCGGTGGTGATGATCGACGAAGCCTACACGCACATTGCTCCGAACGCCATCTTCAACAGCCCGATGGTTGCCGCGGACAAGGACGTGATCATTCTGCGCACCTTCTCGAAGATCTACGGCATGGCTGGCCTTCGCGCCGGCGCCGCGCTCGCTCGCCCCGACCTCCAGGACCGGATCAGTGGTTGGAGCAGCACCATGATGCCGATCACCGGCATGGCCGCCGCCAGCGCCAGCCTTCAGGTAAAGAACCTGATTCCGGAACGCCGCAAGATCATGGGAAATGTTCGCGAGGACGTTCAGTCGTTCTTCGACAAACATAATGTCAAGTACGTCCCGTCGGTCTCCAACTGCATTATGGTCGACACCAAGAAGCCGGGCAGGCAATTTATTGAAGCCATGATGAAGGAAAAGATCTACGTCGGTCGCATTTGGCCGGTCTGGCCGACCTACGTGCGCATCACCGTCGGCACGCAGGACGAAATGAATAAGTTCAAGACCGCTTTCCTGAAGGTGATGGCCTAGACAAGCGAGTTCGAGTATTGCAAGCCGGGAGCGTGATTCTTTTAAGGATCACGCTCCTTTTGCTTTTAGTGCGATATTCTAACGAGGAGAAACGAGAGATAATCCCATGAAGCGCCCGTCATTGACGACTTGGATTCTAATCGCCCTGGTGGCAGGCATTGTTTTTGGCGTGGTGCTTCCAGGCCCCGCCCAGCAGATGGGCATTTTGGGCACGGTGTTTCTCCGCCTGATTAAGTCCATCATCGCCCCGCTGCTCTTCGGGACGCTGGTGTGTGGAATCGCGGGCACCGGAAACGTCAAGACCATGGGCCGGATCGGCGGCAAGGCGATTCTGTATTTCGAGGTGGTCACCACCGTCGCGTTGTTCGTCGGGCTCGGCGCGGTGAATCTGGTGCAGCCTGGCGTGGGAGTGCAACTTCAAAAAGGCGCCTCACCGGGTGTCGCGGGGAGCACCGCGAATCTGTCCACCATTCTCGAACACACCTTTCCCACCAGCATCATCGACTCGATGGCTCGCGGCGAGGTCCTGCAACTCGTGGTTTTCTGCTTCATTTTCGGAACGGCGTGCGCGGCCATCGGACCTAAGGCTCGCTCGGTCGTATCGTTCTGCGAGTCTCTTTCCGAGGTGATGTTCCGCTACACCAACTATGTGATGCTGTTCGCTCCGTTCGGCGTCTTCGGCGCGATGGCGGCGACCATTGGCGACAAGGGGCTGAAGGTGCTGGTCAACCTCGGCAAGCTCGTCTTAACGCTCTACGGCGCCGAGATATTCTTTGTGGTGGTAGTGCTGGGGACCGTGACCGCGATCGCGCGCATTCCCTTGGCCCGGTTTATCCGCGCGGTCCGCGAACCTTTCCTGCTGGCCTACTCTACGGCCTCGAGCGAAGCCGCGCTTCCTCTGGCCCTGGAGAACATGGAGAGCTTCGGCGTTCCGAAGCATATTGTGGCGTTCGTGTTGCCTACCGGCTACAGCTTCAATCTGGATGGATCGACCCTGTATCTTTCCCTCGCCGCGATCTTCATCGCTCAGGCCGCCGGCGTTCATATGCCGTTTGGGACCCAACTGGTCATGCTGCTCACGCTTATGCTAACCAGCAAGGGCGTAGCGGGCGTGCCACGTGCATCGCTGGTGATTCTGGCCGGCACCCTTGCCACGTTTAATCTGCCCGTGGAAGGGATTGCCGTGATCCTCGGCGTCGACACCCTGATGGACATGTGCCGCACCTCAGTGAACCTGCTCGGTAATTGTCTGGCGACCGCCGTGGTGGCGCGCTGGGAAGGCGTGGATCTCTCCGTCGTGCCCGAACCGGAACCAGTCGCGGTGAGCGCGGCCGGCGATTAGCGAGGCAAATCTATTGCAAGGTGGGGCGGACCCCCTGGTCCGCGGCCGACGGCTCGTCGGCCGGGTTCGCCGCGAGAAGCTGGACAGGGCGTCCGCCCTACTTGCCTGATTCCGCTCCGACGGCTTCCTTTGCAGGTGTCTCAACCTGTACGGGCTCGCCCTCCGTGCCGAGTTGGCCCGTGAACCGGAGGTAGAGATACCGGAAGAAGTGAATCGCGCAGCCAATTCCCACGGCCCATTCCGCGTCCAGGATCAGGACTGCGGCGGCCGTCAGAAGAAACGCCAGGGAATCCACCAGCCGCATCTTGGGCAGACGTTTCCAGGAGCCCCAATCGAGCAGCCGTATTCCCATCCAGGCCGTTACTCCGGCCAGCGCGGCCATCGGGACCCGGGCGATGAAGGAAGCGCCGAGCGTCATCATGCCCCACAGCAAAGCGCCGTGAACCACGTTCGACATCTTAGTGGTTGCCCCGCACTGTACATTGGCGACGCTTCGGGCCGGAATACCGACGCTGGTCGGCGCCGCGAAGAATCCGCCGATCAAATTCGCGATTCCGTAAGCGCCGAGCTCCATGTCGGCATCCGCCTTCTTCACAATTTTGTGGCGGCCCCGGAAATGGTCGACCACGCGGGACGTCATGAGTAACTCGACGGACGCCACAAAAGCCAGTCCAAAGGCCGAAGGCAGCACCTTGAAAAAGTCGTCCGCGCCCCAGGTAAAGGCGACGAAAGGCGGGAAGGTCAACGGAATTCTCCCCACCTCCGACACTTTCCATCCGAAAACGGCGACCAGCGCGACGGCAGCTCCGACTCCTATGAATGGTCCGGGGACCTTCGGATAACGCACTCGAATGAGAGTGGAGATCACCATGACAAGGACGGCGACCAGCGCCGGCAGCCAGTGATATTCATTGAACTTCGACAGGCTCTGAATCAGCAGCTCGCCCATGTTCTGGCTCCAGCCGCCCTGCGGGGCTTGGAGCGCAAAGATGGTTTTGAGCTGCGAGATGATCATCATGGCTCCGATACCGCAGGAAAATCCCGCGAGCACGGAGTGAGGCACCAGCGAAACATAACGGCCCAGGCGCATCACGCAGAAGATCAGCAGAAAAATCGCGGCACAGATGCAGAGTTTCGCTGAAGCGCTGATTCCTCCGGCTCGTACGGCTCCGAGGATGAAGGGAACCGTGGCGCTGGAGGTGCCGCCGATCAGCACCGGGTTTCGGCCAAGCAGCGCGCAAATCGGGGCTGCGAGGAGTGAGGTATACAGACCCAGAATAGGCGGGAGGCCCATCAGGGAGGCCATGGCGAGTCCATACGGAAGCGCGATCAGAGCCGCGATCGCTCCCCCGAACAGGTCGCCCAGGAACAACTGCCCGTTGTATTTAACCCTTCTCAAAAGAACTCCTGACGTCTGAAATTCCCGCCATCCCTGCCGTCGGATGGATCGGCACGGACAAGGTGCGAGGGCGAGAGGTTTCCGCCCGGGACGGACAAGCGCATTCTACAGTTGACAAGCCATTTTATCATAAGGCCGTTTGTGCCAGTTCCGTCCGCAGACTGGAAAAATACTCGGAATCCTACAGATCCGGTTTGCGATCTAACGCGAGAGGAGAGAAGCAGCGAAAATGGATCAATGTAAGCATTTGGATCAGATCAAAGATGTCCAGCCGCATACGAAAGGCTGCGAAGAATGTTTGAAGATGGGGGACCGGTGGGTGCACCTTCGTCTGTGCCTCACATGCGGGCATGTCGGCTGCTGCGATTCCTCGAAGAACCGGCACGCCACCAAGCATTTTCATGCAACCAAGCACCCGATCATGCGCTCCATCGAGCCCGGAGAAGATTGGGGCTGGTGTTACGTGGACGAAATGGAACTGGACTTTGCTTGAGCACGGTGAGCGAATCTTCTTCGGCGGGATTGTTAGACTATTAGTTTGACTGAACATGAACAGCGGCGCCAGACCGTCGCGCAAGGTCTGGCCGGGCATAAGATCGACGTTCTCCTCGTTTCCTCACCCTCCAACATCCGTTACCTGTCGGGTTACTCGGGTTCGAATGGCCTGATGTTCGTCAGTGCCGGCGAGTCTCATTTTTTCACCGACCCGCGCTATCGGCTTGCCGTTTCTGACATGCCCGGATGCGCCGTGCACGTCGTCAAAGGTCCGCTCATTCCCGCAGCCAGCGCACTTCTGAAGCGTAAGAAGTTGAAAAAAATAGGGATTGAGTCCTCCTGGATCAGCTATCAGGATTATATCCGGCTTAAAGATTCGCTCCCTCTAGGATCTTCCCTTCAACCGGTCACTGGCTTGGTCGAGGCCCTCCGCATGGTCAAATCGCTTGAGGAAATCGGACTGATCCGGAAAAGTGTCCAAGTAAACTCCGCGGCTTATTCCCTAACGCTCAAGCATGTAAAGGCTGGAATGCAGGAACAGGAAATCGCTGCGGAGCTGGATTACCAGATGCGGAAGCTAGGAGCTGAGAAGCCCGCTTTCGATACGATTGTTGCGGCCGGAGCCAATTCCGCGTTGCCGCACGCCCATCCCAGCGCCCATCGCCTGATCGAAAATGAACTATTATTAACAGACATGGGTGCGAGCCTCAATGGCTATTCGAGCGACATGACACGCGTGGCGTACCTCGGAAAGCCTGCCCGGCGTGTCCGGGCACTGTATCGTGCGGTCCTGGAGGCCCAACTGTCCGCAGTGGACGCGGTACGTTCCGGAATCGAGGCAGGCAAGGTGGACCGCGCCGCTAGGAGCGTGTTGAAAAAGCATGGGCTCGAGCGTGAATTTGTACATTCCACGGGACACGGCCTCGGGCTGGAGATTCATGAACCTCCGCGGATTGGGAGAAAAGAGAAGACCCGGCTTCAGGCCGGAATGGTGATCACGATTGAGCCTGGCGCTTATATCGACGGATTCTGTGGTGTACGCATCGAGGACACGGTGCTGGTCACCGAGTCCGGCTGCGAGGTGTTGACCCCGACCTCGAAGGAACTCGTAAGCCTGTAGAGTTCCAAGAACTTATCTAAATGACTATCGAAGAAATCAAAGAATTGTTGCGGATTTTCATTGAGAGCGGTGTGGCCGAATTCGAGCTGCAGCGCGGAGATAATCGGCTTCGCCTGCGTCGCGCGGGCCTCAGCCAGGAATATGTTGTAGGAGCGCCATTTGCGTATGCTCCGACTGGCGCAGCCGCTCCGGTTGGTTATCCACAGGCGACAGCTCCAGTTTCAACAGCGGCTCCACAATCGACTGCCACCGCGACGCCGAAAATTCCCGAAGTAGATTCCAGTCATGTGTTAGTAAAATCTCCGATAGTGGGTACGTATTACGATGCGCCCGCCCCAGGTGCACAATCTTTTGTTAAGGTTGGCGATGCGGTTGAGCCAGGCCACGTCCTGTGTATCATTGAATCCATGAAACTGATGAACGAGATTGAGTGCGAGGTCGCCGGAGTAGTGGCCTCGAAGCTTGTGGAAAACGGTCGGCCTGTCGAGTACGGTGAGGCGCTGTTCGCGATTCGTCCCCGGTGAAGCCACGCTAACATGTTTCAAAAAGTCCTGATCGCCAACCGGGGCGAGATCGCTCTACGTATCATCTGCGCTTGTAAGGACCTGGGGATCCGGACGGTAGCAGTGTATTCGGAGGCGGATCGCTATAGTCTACATACCCGGTTCGCGGACGAAGCGATTTGTATCGGTCCGGCCAAGAGCGCACGCAGCTACCTGGATATTCCGTCGGTCATCAGTGCCGCCGAGATCACCAACGCCGACGCGGTCCATCCGGGCTACGGATTTCTCTCCGAAAATGCCGACTTCGCGGAGGTTTGCGAGACCAGCGGTCTTCGATTCATCGGTCCCACGCCCACTGTGATCCGCCAGATGGGTCTGAAACAAATCGCCCGCGCGGCGATGTGCGAGGCCGGCGTGCCGATTCTGCCAGGCTCCCAAGGAATCCTCAAGAGCGTGGAGGAGGCAATCGAGCTTGCCGGCCAAATCAGCTACCCGGTAATCCTTAAGGCGTCCGCGGGCGGGGGCGGCCGGGGAATGCGCATCGTGCGTCACCTGGAGGAGATGCAACACATGCTCCCGCAGGCGCAAGCCGAGGCGGCGGCGGCCTTCTCCTGTGGCGACGTGTATATGGAGAAGCTGGTCGAGAACCCGCGCCATATCGAATTTCAGGTCCTGGGCGATGAGCACGGCTGCATCGAAATTCTCGGAGAGCGGGAATGCTCTATACAGCGCCGCCACCAGAAATTGATTGAGGAAGCGCCGTCGCCCGCCATGACTCCGGAGCTTCGCTCCAGGGTTTCTGAGAGTCTGCGCGTCGCGCTGAAGAAGATTGGCTACACCAACGCCGGCACCGTTGAGTTCCTAATGGACGCGAACGGAAACCTGTACTTCATCGAAGTGAATGCCCGTATTCAGGTGGAGCATCCGGTAACCGAGATGGTTACGGGAATCGATCTGGTCAAGAGCCAGATCCGGATCGCGGCCGGCGAACGTTTGAGCGATATCTTGCGCCGGCCCATTGAGCTGCGGGGCCACGCGATCGAATGCCGCATCAATGCGGAACATCCTGAGACATTAACGCCGTCACCGGGCCGCGTGACCGGGCTGAATCTTCCCGGCGGCGTGGGCATTCGCGTGGATACAGCCGCGTACCACGACGGCGTCATTCCTCCGTATTACGACTCCCTGGTGGCAAAACTGATCGCCCATGGAAGCGATCGCGCCGAAGCGATCGCGCGCATGAATCGCGCTCTCGACATGTTTGTCGTCGAAGGGATCTACACGTCGATCCCTTTGCATCAACGCATTCTCAAGCATCCGGAATTTATCGCGGGTAGACTGGATACGGGATTTCTGACGCGCACCGGACTGATGCCGGAGAAAAAGTAGGGGCGAGCCCTACTCGTCAAGCACCTTTCGAACTGCGGCCGCGAGATGCTCCGGTTTGAACGGCTTCTCCAGAAAATTGGCATCCTTCTTCACCGCGTGAAAAGCATCGCCGGGGTAACCGGACATATAGATCACTTTGATGCCCTTCCGGCGGCGGCGCATGCGCTTGCCGAGTTCGTCGCCGCCCATGTGGGGCATGAGTAAGTCCGTCAGCAAAAGATGAATGGGGCCTTTGTAGCTGGAGCTCAGCGACAAGGCCTTCGTCCCGTCACTTGCCTCGAGTACCGTGTAACCGCGTTGCGCCAGCACCCGCTGGATCACGGACCGCACCACCGTGGAGTCCTCCACCAAAAGAATCGTCTCGTTGCCGCCGGGGACACTCATGTGGATCTCCTGCAACCCCTGGTCAGCCGTGCTGACGCTTCTCGGAAAGTAGATCCGTACCGTCGCGCCCTCGCCGACCTCACTTTCCAGGCTGATGGATCCGCCGCTCTGTTGAACGATACCGTGAACCATCGACAGCCCCAGACCGGTTCCGGAGCCTGGCGGCTTGGTGGTAAAGAACGGTTCAAAGACGCGTTCGCGCGTGGCCGGTCCCATTCCCGTGCCGGTATCCCGCGCGGTGAGGGTGACGTAGGCGCCGGCCGAAAGCCCTACCGCTTGGGCGTCGCGAGTATCCAAGAAAACATTATTGGTGCTTAGCGTTAGGCGGCCGCCGCGGGCCATGGCGTCCCGTGCGTTAATCGCAAGGTTCATGATCACCTGCTGAATTTGACCCGGGTCGGCCACCACCGTTCCCAGGTCCGCCTCAAGTACGTACCTGATTTCGACGGTCTCGCCGAGCAGGCGCCGGAGCAGGTCGTGAATATCCCGCAAGACGTCATTCAAATTCACATGGCGCGGCCGCACGACCTGTTTGCGGCTTATCGCGAGCAATTGTTTGGTCAGCATCCCGGCCTGGTCGCCCACTTTGCTGATTTCTTCCGCCGGCATCCGTCCCGGATGGGATGCCGGCAACACGTTCAGCAACTCCGCGGCATATCCGGAAATAGCCGTCAGGATGTTGTTGAAATCGTGTGCGATGCCTCCGGCCAGGCGGCCGATCGCCTCCATTTTGTGCGCCTGCCTGAGCTGTTCCTCCAGTTTTTTCCGCTCGGTAATCTCGGCCAGCACCATCAGCGCTCCCTCGATCCGGTTCCCCGGAGTACGGTACGGCCGCACGCACATGGAATAGCTATGCCCCTGCTCGTCCCGCACTTCGCGTTCGATGACCCGGAGGTTATCAAACACCTCGTGAAGCAGGGTCTCCAGATCCGGGACTTCGATACGGGGCTTGAAATCAAGAAGGGAACGTCCGAGATCGGTAGCGAGCAGATTGAGTAGCTTGCCCGCGGCGGGAGTGAATCTGCGGAGGCGAAGGTGTTGGTCCACCATCACCACCGGAACCTCGACGTTTGACAAGAGACTGCTCAGATCGTCATTTGATTCCAGCAACTGCCGGTTGTTTTTTGAAAGTTCCCGGTTGAACGTCTCCAGTTCCTGATTGGCGAATTCCAACTCTGCTCGCGCCGCCTCGAGCTCTTCGTTGATACACTGCAACTCTTCGTTTCCGGACTGGACCTCCGCATTGGCGGACCTGAGCTCTTCAATATTGATTTCGAGCTCCTCAATGGTCGATTCAAGGCGCTGTCTCACCACTGCCAACTCGCGTTTGAGTTGCCGCGCCCCGCCACTGGGCGCTTGGCTGCCACGCGGGATGCGCGGCGGCAGATAGGGTTTCCTGGTGTCCCTCTCACGTTGCGTGGGCGGGAAACCGCGAATCACTTTCTGGAGGCCGGTATCGGATATTTTCGAAAACAGGTGATGATCCTGGTCGACGACAGCGAACCAATCGGGTGGAAATTGGACGTCCTCCGATTCGGCCATCAAGAGATGACCGCCCGGCTTCAGCGCGTAACGAAGCTTTTCCACCGCTACCCGTTGGAGCGGCGCGCGGATGTGGCTCAGGACGTTCCCGCAGCTGATCAGATCGAGCTTCGAAAAAGGCGCGTTGCGCGCCGCATCCTGGTGCGCGAAGATGCATTGTTCGCGCAGGGTGCGCGTCACGTGATAAGCAGATCCGGTTTTTGTGAAGTATCTCGCCAGAAGCTCCGGCTCAACGTCCTGCGCGGCGCTCCCGGCATACACGGCTGCCCGCGCGTTTCGCAGCGAGGAATCGTTGAGGTCCGAGCCGAAGATCCTGATTGGAATCGACATGGACTGTTCACGCAAATACTCGAGCAAGGCGATTCCAATCGAATAGACGTCCTCACCGGTAGAGCAACCTGGCACCCAAATCCGAACGGGATCATCGGGCGAGCGATCCTTGAGCAGCCGCGGAAACACTTTATCCACGAGAATCCGAAACGCCGCGGGGTTCGGGAAAAACTCTCCGGCCCGATCGAGTCGCGCTTTCTGCGGGTGTTGACGTGGTTGCATACCTGGCTCACAGTCCGGCGGCGTAGGCGAGCGCCTGTGGGTGAGAAACGAGAAAGCGCCACAGCCACGCTCCCGTTAGATTCGTTTTCAAGGCCTCCGCGAACTGTGCAGGGGTTAACAATTTAACGATTTCGGTACGCGCGTCCCACTTGCGATCGTCCCAACGGGCGATCCGTTGATTGATCCGGTGCGCCAGCCGCAGATCCGCGCCAAATTGTTTGCGCCATTGCTGTTCGAAAGGAAGCAGCGCCAACCGGGGTACTACCCGATTTGGTTCGCCTTTAGATAGAGCATGCGCCACCACTTCTCCGGCCATTCTGCCTGCGCGAATCGCCCAGCGGATGCCCTCACCCAAGAGCGAGGATGCCTGCCCCGCCGCATCGCCGACGGCGAGGACGCCGTCTCCCGCAAAGGTCGACGCAAAGCGCTCCGATGGGATGAGTCCGGAGTGGTGCTCTAACGGTTGCGCGCCCTTCATGTTGACGCCATAACGAGGCAGCGTCTCGAGAAAGCGATCGAGGTACAGATCCGGTTTGGCCGCCGAGTCCGGGTGAATGATGCCGACGCCGACCCGCACGCGTCCCCGTCCCCATGGAAAGATCCAGCCGTAGCCGGAAGGCGCGGCATCGTTGCCGACGACCAGAATTGCCTCGGAGGGATCGCAATGCGGCGCGAATAGATCGTATTCGGCGCCCACTCCGAAGCGGCGAAACCCCGGATCGAGCTTCACCTGCTTGAGCAAGCTGGAACGGTAACCGGTCGCGTCGATCAGTACCTGGCAGGACAGCGTTGATGTCCGAGTTTGTACGCCAGTTACTGCATCGCCATCCATTACAGGCGCGAGCGCCGCAGTCGAAAGACGCATATGGGCTCCCGCGGCCACCGCGCGTTCCGCGAGGAACTGGAAGACCCCGCGGACGTCCATCACACACAGCTCAGGCGCATCATAATCGAACATCGCCGAGTTATGAGGCGACAGAAATCGGACCCGGTGAATAGGATGATAGAACTGCGCCGGAATCCCGAGCGCCTGCATTTCGGAGACGAAGCTTCCGCCGCTGGTGCGGATGGGCGAGCCGATCTCGTGGTTCTGTTCCAGCACCAGGACCGAGCGGCCCCGCGATGCGATCGCCTCCGCAACGGAAAGCCCCGCCGGTCCGCCACCGGCGACAATCGCTTCATATCCGCTCATACAGCACCACTGTCTCTGAACACTATCATGGCAGGTACTACCGATCAAGGGAAACGAAAGGCCCATGCGGAGTACTGGAACTCATAGCAAGAGTAGGGGGGTGATATGCCAGGCTACTTGTGCTATCCTAAACTTTCTAAAGAACTTGGGTGGGCTTCAGGGTCGGTCGGCTGCCTCGTACTACGCGCCGCCAAGATGGCTCCCCGCACGCTCAATTCCCGCGGACTTCTGCTTCGTCGCGGTACACATTCGGGGTTGCGCCGGGGTTCGGTAATGAAGAACCACCCATCGGAACTAGGGTGACCTTAGCAAGGAAATAGGTAAACTATCGACCCGGATCTTTAGGTGCACCTGAATTGCGGAAAGTACTAGAACCGCTTACTATCGGGACGGAGTGATGAAGCAGGAGCCTATGGATACTATGCTAGCCCCCATAAATGACAGCTCGGAGGGAAAGGAAAAGAAGAAGGCGACAGTCCGCATACTGATCGCCGACGACCATCCGATCGTCCGGGACGGCCTGAAAAAACTGTTGCTGCTCGAGGACGACTTCGAGGTTGTGGGCGAAGCCGGCGACGGGCGTGAAGTGCTGGACAAAGTCCAGGAACTCGACCCGGATGTGCTGTTGCTCGATCTCCGCATGCCGAACCTGGATGGGCTTTCCGCGCTTCAAGCTCTACAGCAGACCAATAAGCGTACGCGCGTCATCGTGCTCACCGCGTCTGAAGACAAGAACGAGTTTGTCCAGGCGATGAAGCTCGGGTGCAGCGGCATCGTTTTGAAACAGACTGCGCCCGATTTGATCGTCAAGAGCATCCGCAAGGTGAACTCGGGCGAGATCTGGCTGGATTCGCACACCACCGCTGCCGTGATGCGGCAGTTCCAGACCGGCCAGGAAGCGAGCGGAAACGCGCAGGGCGCCGGCAAGGGCCGCGAACGCAGTCCGTTGAGCGCTCGCGAGCGGGAAATCGTCGCGCTGGTCGCGCAGGGCTATAAGAACAAGGAAATGGCGGAGAAGATGTTTATCAGTGAGCAGACGGTGAAGAATCATCTTCACAACATCTTCGATAAGCTCGGCGTTTCAGACCGTCTGGAGCTGGCGCTGTATGCGATCCACAAAGGTCTGCATTTGACCGGCGAGGGAGCCAACCGTTAACTAAACAAGCTACGCCGTCTTGTCCTTGGCGTAGCATAGCGGGTTCAGCGCGCACTCCGCGCAGCGCGGATTGCGGGCAATGCACAACGCGCGTCCGTGATGTATGATTTGATGCGAGAAGAGGATCCATTTTTCCTTCGGGATCGTCTTCATTAAGTCTTTTTCGATCTTGACCGGATCGGTTTCCTTGGTAAGATCCAGCCGATGGGCGATCCGTTGAACGTGCGTGTCGACTACAACACCCGAGGCGATGCGATAGGCCGTCCCCAGTACGACGTTCGCAGTCTTCCGCGCTGCGCCCGGCACCGTAAGTAACTCCTCGATGGTGCGCGGCACCTGGCCGTCGAAATCGGTCAGGATCTTGCGCGCCGCCCCAATCACCGACTTCGCCTTGTTATTGAAGAATCCAGTGGACCGGATCTCCTGCGCCAGCTCCAGCTGATTCGCATTGGCGAAATCTTGAATCGTTGGATATTTGCGAAACAACCCTGGCGTGACCATGTTCACGCGCTTATCGGTGCACTGCGCCGAGAGAATGGTGGCGACCAGCAACTCCCAGGCGTTCGAATGATGCAGGGCGCACGTTGCGCCGGGGTACATCTGGCCCAGAATTGCCAGGATCTTTTTCACCCGGGCTTTGCGCTCGGCGGTAGTCTTGGGACGCCGGGGCTTGGCCCTTTGCGGACTAGTCAAAATCGATGTCCCTCTTGGGCGGAGGCTCGTCGGGATTTTCCTTTGCGATTTTCAGCATCTCGTCAAACTTTTTGCTGAGCACGTCGTGGTGGCTCTTGTGCTCCTCCACCGATTTCTTGAACACATCCTCGCGCCGGCTGGCTTCACCTTTATGGCGCTGGACGGCGGTCTCGAAGTCGGCGATGGAGGGCGGCTTGACGTGCTCCTTGTGCCGGATTACGGCCGCGGTTTCGGGGTCGATATACAGCTCGGCCTGGCAGCAAGGACAAGTGACGGTGATGAGCTCAGCGCGCTTCGCCATACCAGATCCATGTTAACAAGCTAGTTCGTACGGTGCATGTCTTATCTAATAGGATTTAGTAACATAAGCAACATGAGAACCACCACGCCGCTGTCGGTCACTTTGCCACCCGACATGCTCAAGAGGGCTCAGAAGCTTGCCAGCAAAGAAAATCGCACGATGAGCGAACTCATACGGGAGGCTTTACGGCGATACGAGCAAACCGCCGATCCCGACAAAATCCGGCGGCAGGCACTGATGGAATTTCGGCGTAGCTTGGCGGAGTTTCGCAAGGATTCTCGTGTGGCCGGGACAGCAAAGTTGACATCGCGTCAGATTGACCGCGAGATCGCTGCCGGACGACAAGCGCGGCGCCGGCGGCCAAGCGCAACCCAAACGCTCAAATGATCCGGGTAGTGCTGGATACCAACGTCCTTTTTTCAGCGATCCTCAAGAGCACAGGAGCATCGGCAAAGCTGCTCGATCTGGTGGTTGCCGAGGGCACAATCGTACCCTGCGTCTCACCCAGTGTATTGGCCGAATACCACGAAGTCTTGTTTCGGCCCATTCTGGCACAGCACGCCGCAAGAGTTGAATATCTCCTCAGCCTATTGACAGCATTTGCAGTTTTCGTTGTGCCGACCGCGTCCGTGACAGTTGCAACAGACCCGGACGACAATTGCTTCCTCGAATGCGCGGAGGCGGCCGACGCCGATTTTCTGATTACCGGAAACAAGCGCCACTTTCCAAAGGGCTGGAGGAAAATGAGAATCGTCAACTCGCGGGAGTTTCTGGACGCGCTTGAAGCTCGGTAACAAGCTAGACTGGACCGATAAGGAGGACTCGTGTTCCAGGAGTTCAAAAAATTCATTTCGCGGGGAAACGTTCTGGATCTGGCGATTGGAGTTATCATCGGCGCCGCGTTCGGCAAAATCGTGACATCCGTGGTGAACGACCTCCTCATGCCCATCATCGGACTCGCCTTGGGTAAGGTCGATTTTTCAAACCTGTTCATCTCTCTGAACGGGCAAAGCTATCCGACCATCGCGGATGCCAAGAAAGCCGGAGCGGCGACGGTCAACTACGGGATTTTCATCAACACGGTGATCGAGTTTCTGATCGTTGCGTTCGTCATTTTTCTGATCGTGAAACAGGTGAACCGGCTGATGCCGCCGCCACCCCCGCCGCCTGCGTCGACCAAGGAATGCCCACAATGCTGCACGGCGATTCCGATTGCGGCTAAACGGTGTCCGGCGTGTACGTCAGCGCTTTAGCTCGGCGGTCCAGTTCAAGACGACATTGATTTTCGGAGCTGGGGGCTCGCCGGCAGGCTCTACGCACAAGAAGCGGCGGCCGTCGGCGAAGGGTTCACAGCCGCCTTGACGATCAAACAAAACCTGGGGAGCGCCGATGTCTGGCGTGCCGCCAAGCTTGACATCTACGGTCATCAGCTTGTTGCCGGCGTTGTAGAACAGCTCCTGGCCATCCTTGCGCCAGTGGGGACCGTTGCCACCTCCGGCGGAGACCCGCACTTTGGCTCCTGCTGGTCCGCCTGGCGTACCAGGCAGGAATGGACGCAAATAGATTTCGGCTCGGCCGGTTTCATTCGAGTTGTACGCCATCCAGAGGTGACCCTGGCCGTCCGGAACGGGCGACAGTACTCCACCACCCTCATTGAACTCAGTCTTCAGAAACGGGAATGGCTTACGATCACCTTCCAGCGGCAACACCCAAATGTCGTTCCCGGTCTTGGGATCAACCTCCGTGTACACAAGGAACCGCCCATCCGGAGACCAGCCGGTCGGTATCTTCACATGGAGCGACTTGACCAGCAGTTCTTCTTCCTCGCCGACACCGCTTGCGACTTTCGCGTAGAGGTCGTATGTGCCATTCCGATTGGAACGGAACGCAATGCGACGCCCGTCCGGCGACCAGACAGAAAACTGGTTTGACCCGTGAATGGCCGTGAGGCGCAAGGGAGCGGCGCGGTCCAGATCCATCAACCAGAGGTCTTCCAGTGTATTTTCGTCCTCGACGGTAACCGCGATGCGCTTCTCATCGGGGGCTAGCGACGGTGCTGTACTCCCCTGAGGAGCATCGGCAGAGCGAAGTTGCCTGCCGGCACGGTCCCGCCAAACGATTCGCGCGCCAGGCTGTGGCAGGGCTTCCTGGTATGCCAGCACGCCGCCCGGCGAAACCGAGAACATGGCCCGTCCGCTATTTATCCGGTGCATCCCGACAAGTTCAGGCAGGGAACCTGGTTCGCCCGTCAGCCGCAGTCGTGCTATGTCGAACGGCTGCGCCATAAGCCTCGATCCTTGCAGGAACAGCAGGTAACCCGGTTCCGCGTATCGCGCCTCGCGCCACGTGCGCACCAGCGGGCCGTCAGGCAGCTTCTCCTTCGGATCGAGCGAACCGGCATAGATTCCTGTGTTCTCTTCTGCCGCGCTCCAGACCCAATAGATAAAGTGATGCCCATCGGGGAGAAACTGCGGATACCGGTGTGCAATTTCATGGCGTCCGGCGTTCAGCGTGGTTACCGGGACTGGAGATCCCCCGTCGGCCGGGATGCGATAAAGCCCGGTACCGGTCACCTCAGGCGAGTAAAGGATGCCCTCTGGGCCCCACGCGCCTCCAGGAAAACCGCTCGCGACCGAAGCGAGCTTTACCGTGCTCTGCCGATTGCCGGCCTCCACTCGTCTTAGTACGGCGCCGCTGAAAAAACCGAGAGACTTTCCATCGAGGGACCAGAATGGTCGATAGGCCCCATCCGTGCCTGGCACCTCCTCCGCAGTGAAGGAGTCGACTGAACGCATCCAGAGCGCCGACGACCCTCCGGCGGTGCTCGCATCCGAAAACGCGATGCGCCTGCCATCAGGTGACACGGCCACGTCGAGCGCATTCGCATTGAATGGCGGTGCGAACGAAAATCGGGCTGCGGGATCCGGAGCCTTGCGCGTGAAGTACGCGAATCCGAAAACAACGGCGATCAAGCCCACGATGGCGACCGCTGTGATCCAAACCCATTTCCTGCGGTCTTTGGCAACTGGTGCTGGGGGCGGCGGTTGCTCCAGCGCCCACGCGAGCGCGGCTTTCAGATCACGTGCAGTCTGGAACCGCTGGTCTGGGTCTTTCGCAAGAGATCGTCTCACGATCCGGTCGAGCGGTCGAGCCACTTCCAGCGGGGCAGGCTCGCGCTCCAGAATCGCCGCGATTACGCTTGCCCTGTTGGTTCCGTCGAATGCTCTTTTGCCCGTGAGCAGTTCGTACAGCACGCAACCGAAGCTGAAAAGGTCGCTGCGGGCGTCGACCTCTTTGCCCTGCAATTGCTCCGGCGACATGTACTGCAACGTGCCCACGATCTGCCCTTGATCAGTGAGCGCCTTGGTGGCGTCATATTCGCTGGGGCGAACCGCCTGTTTCGCCAGCCCGAAGTCGAGCAGCTTAATTCCTTGCTTGGTGACGAGTATATTGGCGGGCTTCAGATCACGATGCGTGATGCCCTTCTGATGGGCCGCATCGAGCGCGTCTAGATTTGCGTTGCGTATTCCACGGTCTTGTCGAGCGGAAGTGGACCCTTGAGTGGTACGCCCTCGACGAACTCCATCACAAGATAATCGGGACCGACGTCGTAAAGCTGGCAGATATGCGGATGGTTCAGCGCTGCCACGGCATGCGCTTCGCTCTCGAAGCGCTTCGAGAATTGTTCCTTCGACGTCTTGATTGCAACAATCCGGTTCAGCCGTGTATCCCGGGCGCGATACACCTCACCCATGCCGCCTGCGCCGATGGACGCAAGGATCTCGTAGGGTCCCAAACGAGTGCCGGGAGCCAGAGACATATGGTGTCTAACGATTCTACTCGAAAATCGCTTCGGGCATCAGCTCGATTTCCAGTTCAGGAAGCAGCGACGCGACTTCGGTCAGCCCAACGTCGCAAGTGTACATCCGGCGCGAGTGAGGATCCACCAGCCAGACGTGCTTCACGCCCCAGGCTCGATATTCTTCCGGCTTCTCCCGAACCACCGCCAGCCGGTCGTCGGGCGAGAGAACCTCGATAGCGATCAAGGGAGGCGTGCAGGGGATTCCATCCGCGGGCGGCGCTGGACAAAAGACGGCGACATCCGGAATCAGGTACAACGCTTCGCGCAATTTCAACCGGAGTTCGGGATAGGCGTAGACGGAAAGTCTTTTTCGCAGGGCCTCGAAGAAAACGATGAGCAGAGCCTGGGCTCTTGAATGCAGATAGTCCGGTAGCGAACATTCCACCACTTCGCCATCATGGAACTCACGATCGAGGTCAGGAAAGCTCGTAACCAGGTATTGATCGACGGGCACGGCCGACCTAGAGACCATGATCTGAGGATAGCGCGCGGGGCAGCTTGACAGAAAAGCCCGCGGACTTTGAGGTCCGCGGGCCGTGGACTACACCCAAGGGAGAATCTAGTTCTGATCTGAATCCGGACGACGCTTTAGGGTGGGGCGATCGTCGTCGCTGCCGCTGGTCGAGCCGCCGGACGCTCCGCCGCTGGTCCCGGAACCGGGCGCCTTGCGAAGCTGCGGACGGTTCGAATCCTTGTCGTCGATCTTCTTGCGATTGTGAAGCATCGCCAAACGGCCCTTAACGTCGTTGAACTCGGAGGTCGTGACCACGTACTCCGGACGCGCCTTGAGTAGTTCCTGGATGTTCTTCTGCGCGGCGATGATGCGGTCATCCGTCGGAGGATGCGTGGAGAAGACTTTCGCCATGGTCCCGGGCTTCTTCTTTTCGAGCGACTCGATCTTTTCAAAGAAGTCTACGAACGCTTCAGGATCGTAGCCGGTCTTGTACATGTACTGCAAACCGAGCATGTCGGCTTCGGACTCAAAAGCGCGGGAGAACTGCAGAAAGCCTACTGGAAGCAGCACGCTGGCTGCCTGGCGCACTCCGTACCCGGCCCAACCACCCATGAAGATCAGCGGGATGGTGGCGAGTTGCGCTACCTGCCCACGCGTGGCCTGCCGCGTTCCGTGCCGCGCAGCAACATGCGCGATTTCATGGGCCATCACACCGGCGAGTTCCGCCTCGGTATCCGCCTTCAGAATCAGCCCGGAATTCACAAAGAAGAATCCGCCCGGAAGTGCGAACGCATTGACTTCTTCGGTGTCGATCACTTTGATGGTGAATGGCACCTTGGCGTCCGAGTTCCGCACCAGATTCTGGCCGACGCGGTTCACATATTCCGAGATGACCGGATCGTCAATGAGCTTGGCTTGACGCTCCACCTGCTGGGCGAGCCCTTTGCCGATGGCGATCTCTTTTTCAAGCGAGTACCAATTCAGCCCCTTACCGACGTCACGATTGCCGATTTCGTCGGGATCTTTCTCTTTGTTATCACCAGCCGGAAGGGAGAAGGAGCAAAGGAGGAAAATTGCGCCGAGTCCTAGAAGTCGCATGGACACGATCCTTTCATGCACCAGTATAGACCTTCGCTTGGTCAGACGCATGGCCGGTTACCGGATTTCATTGATTTCGATAATTTCGGGGCAGCCGGCGTCCGCCGCAGCCGCAGACGATCCGGGTCATCCGGCTCGGTCTGGCGGCGGTTTTCGAGCGCGAGCAGGCGCGCCTTTACCTGATCGAACTCCGAAGTGTTAACGACGTACTGTGGCTGCGCACGGAGCAGTTCCTGAATGTTCTTCTGAGCGGCGGTAATTCGTGCCTGTGTATCGGGGTGCTCTGAAACAAGCTTCGCCAACAGACCCGGTTTTGACCGATACAAGGCCTGGATCTTTTCAAACATATCGAGAAGACCCGCTGGGTCGTATCCCGCCTTATAGAGATACTCGAGACCCAGCAGATCGGCCTCCGATTCGAACTCGCGGGAGAAGGAGAAAAATGCCACCGGCAACAGGACTCCGGTCGCTTGCCGGGTCCCATACGCGCCCCATCCGCCGCCCATGAAAATCAAAGGGATCGTCGCCAGGTTGGCTACCTGTTCGCGGGAAGCCTGCCGTGTGCCACGGCGCGCGGCGACATGTCCAATTTCGTGGGCCAGCGCGCCGGCCAGCTCGGATTCCGTATCGGCCGCCAGGATAAGGCCCGTGTTCACAAAGATATACCCGCCGGGAAGGGTCAGGGCATTGATCGTTTCGCCCTGGATCACATTCATCGTGACTGGGATCTTAGCGTCGGAATTGCGCGCCAGGTTTTGACCCAAACGATTCACGTATTCCGCGATCACGCGGTCGTCCACCACGTGGTTCGTCCGGACCACTTGCGCCGCCAGTTGCTTCCCCAGGGCGATTTCCTTCGGAATCGAGTAAAGATTGATGCCCTTGCTGACGTCGCGGCTACCAATCTGGTCTGGGTCTTTCTTGGGGTCTTGAGCGGGAACCAGAATCGGAAGGGCGAAGAGACACGCCAGGATGGGAAAAGATCGCAGGCGGCGCATGAGGGTATAACGTGCCCAGCCGACGGTTGGTTTCGAAAACTTAATCTCAACCGGATTGCTCCTCCCCGTTCTATAATCAGGTGAGGCTTTTTTATGCTTTCAAGGGTCCTGGCCTGCGCCTTGTTGGTGTTTCCGAGTTTCGCGCAACAGCCGATCAAGGTTCAGGTGAACGAAGTCGTTGTACCGGTCACCGTTACCGATGAAAAGGGCAAGTTCGTCTCTAACCTCGAACAACAGGATTTTCAGATCCTGGATCAAGGCCGCGTTCAGGATATTCAGTTCTTCACGCGGGAACGCAACCAGCCCGTGGTCATTGGATTTCTGCTCGACCTGAGCAATTCCAGCCGGACCCAGTGGAAGAGCTTCGAGCAAGCCGCCGAAGAGATGGTGCTGCAGATGCTGCCCGGGGATAAGAAGTACTCGGGCTACCTGATCGGGTACAGCAACGAGGCGGAACTGATGGTCAACACCACTTCGGATTCGGAGCCGATGATCGAGAAGCTGCGTAAGCTGAAGCCCTCGGGCGGGGCGGCCCTCTACGACGCGATCTACCAGGCTTGCACCAGCCGCGCGCTGGTACAAGGCGAGCCGGTTGAGCCGCGCCGCATCATCATCGTGATGGGCGACGGCAACGACAACGCCAGCAAGAAGACGCTGGAAGAAGTGCTGGAGCTGGCCCAGCGGAACCTGGTAACGATTTACGGAATCAGCACGACCTCGTATGGCTTCACGAGTGACGGTAACGAGAATCTGGTGCGCCTGGCGGAAGAGACCGGCGGACGGGTGACCTACCCGTTGCAGGACGTGTACAAGGATGTGTCGGGTTATCTCTCGACGCCCTCCGACGAGGGGAACTTCGCTCTGAAGGTGGGGACGGGCGGGTACGCATCTGCGCTTTCGACCGCGATCTTCAAGTCGGTCGCGGATGTCGTCGGAGAGATTACCACGCAGTACATCATGCGCTACATCCCGAACAATTCGGACGCCGACCAGAAGAGGATATTCAGATCCATTACGGTGAAGGTCGCGCTCGCCAATGTAAAGGTTCGGGCACGCAAGGGGTATTATCCCTTTAGTCCGTAGGAAAATATCAAGAGTATCGCGTTTGGGACGATAAACCCGTTTTGAGCATGTCCCCTGCAACGACCCACGCCGCGCGCTATTCAATACTCGTGTTGGACTTACACGGCGACGTGATGAATGCGGGGATTTTGCTCGAAGACCCTGGCACGGACCGTCTGTACGTCCGCTTGCGAAGGGACTGGGACCAGATTGCCGCCGAGGAAGCGGATCTGCTCTCGGCACTCGAATCCGATCTCGTGGCAAAGTCCGCCGAGACGGGCGCTGCGCGCTTGTTCGAATACCTGGAAGACACGCTTTCGAACACACTGCGGGTTACGGATCGCAGCGAGATGATCGTGGCGGATTTTGAGCGGACTCTCGGCCGGCTCTATCGCGAGCACGTACGCCCCCGGGTTCAGGAGTACGTCACTCATTTACCGCGTTATTCTTTGGCCGTCGCGGCGGGCCCGTTTCTCGAAAACCGCGAGGTGGAAGCCGAGGGATGGGAAGAAACGCCCCCGGACTTGAGGCTGGCGCCTGGCATGTTCGTCGCCCGGATCAGCGGGCGATCAATGGAGCCGGATATTCCCGATCAATCCCTGTGCGTTTTTCGTGGCGGCGTCACCGGATCGCGGCAAGGGAGATTGGTCCTGGTGGAGGCGATGGGCGGCGACGCGAATGATCGCTACACGGTCAAACGGTACCGCAGCGAGAAGAAACAAGCAGCGGACGGCTCGTGGTCCCATGAACGCATCACCCTGGAGCCGCTCAATCCGGAATTCGAATCCTGGGATTTGAATCCGGAAGAAGAGCGCTATCGAATCATCGCCGAGTTCGTGCGCGTGTTGGACTAGCTTCGGTGCCGACGCTCGAACGCGACCTCCAACACGTGCTGGCCCACACCCACGGAGTCTGGGACGAGTTTTCCGGCGCATCGATATTCATCACCGGAGGCACCGGATTTTTCGGAAAATGGCTGCTTGAGAGCTTCATCGCCGCGAATCAGCGCCACAGGCTGAACGCACGGGCAGTGGTTCTCACCCGTGACGCGACTCACGGAATTTCGTCGAATCCGGCGATCTCATTCCACACGGGAGACATTCGCAGCTTTGAATTCCCGGAAGGCTCCTTCTCCCACGTCATTCACGCCGCCACACCATCTACCGGACCAGCCGAAATGCTGGACACGATCATCCAGGGCACGCGGCGCGTGCTCGATTTTGCGCGGTGTTGCTCCGCGAAGAAGTTGCTGTTCTGCAGCTCGGGCGCGGTGTACGGCCGCCAGCCCCCCACGCTGGACCGCGTTCCCGAGGACTATAACGGCGCCCCGGATTGCCTCGACCCGCGTTCCGCCTACGGGGAAGGCAAGCGCGCCGCCGAGCTTCTGTGCGCCGCTTACGAGCGCGATCACGGCATTCAAGTGAAGATTGCCCGTTGTTTCGCGTTTCTCGGCCCGCATCTTCCTCTGGACGCGCACTTCGCGGCCGGAAACTTCCTGCGAGACGCGATGTCCGGACAACCGATCTGCATCCAGGGAGATGGTACGCCTTACCGGTCGTACCTCTATACCGCCGATCTCATGATCTGGTTGTGGACGATTCTCGCGAAGGGGGAGGCTGGCCGTGCGTACAACGTCGGGTCAGAGGTGGCGATCAATATCGCGAGTCTTGCGACGACCATGGTCGACGTGCTTGCTCCCGGAACGCCGATTCAAGTGATGGGCGCGCCGGTTCCGGGGCGACTGCCCGAGCGCTACGTGCCCTGCACGGCGCGGGCCCGGTCCGAATTGAAACTCGAACAATATATTGATCTGGCCGACGCGATCCGGCGAACGGCGGATTGGTATCGCCAACCTTCTGAATAACCTCGTTTCCGCCGATAAAACGAGTGAATGACGGTCCAGCACTTCACGCGCGCCGATCTCATTGGCGCGGCGCTCGGTACAGTTCTGTTCGCATACCTGCTGGTACCGCCTGGATATTTGTTCGGCTGGATCTTCAATCTTCTCGATTTCCGTAAGCAGAGCTGGCCCTGGCAAGTTTTGTTGAGCCTGCTCTACTCGGTATCGCTGGTTCCGATTGTCCTGTTCCTCCTGTGGAATTACTTTCCGGTGTATGTGGTGTGGATGTTCTATGGATTGGCCGGCGCGTTCATGCTGGCCGTGTTGATCTGGATGCGAAAGCGTGCAGCGTTTCGGATTCCGGCGTGGTCCGTGTGGGCGATCCTCGGCTGGGCTGCGGCTGCATGGCTGTCGGGAATCGATTTGCAGTTCGGGAACCGGCTCTACCCGTCCGTTCTCATTTACGACTTCAACATCCGCACGGCGTTCATCGATGGAATCGCGCGGCATGGGCTTCCAGCGATGAACCCGCTGTTCTTTCCCGGACACTCGGTACCGCTCCGCTACCACTATTTCTGGTTCATTCCGTGCGCTTTGGTTGACCGGCTGGGAGGGCCGTGGGTGAACGCGCGCCAGGCCCTCATCGCCAGTGACGTCTGGTGCGGATGGGCTCTTATGGCGATTGTGGTTGCGTACCTCCGATTCTTTCATCCTGCGGGTGAACGTGGGATTGGCACGCGTGCCAAG